>NZ_JBPCSJ010000090.1:0-1260 GCF_051007235.1 Hydrogenophaga sp.
GGCAAAGAGATCCGCGCCATGGTGCCCATCAACCTGCGCCCCATGGAAGACGCCTGGAAACTCGGCAACCGCTTCGGCCTGGTGCCGCTGGTGCTGCCCATCGGGGTGTCGAACCCGATCGAGCGGGTGTACGCGGTGCGCGCGCGCATGAACGGGCTCAAGGGCAGCCTGCAGCCACTGCTGACCTTCGGCCTGCTGTCGGTGGCGGGGCTGCTGATCAAGCCCGCGCAGGACGCGCTGCTGGCGCTGTTCGGTCGCAAGACCACGGCCGTCATGACCAACGTACCCGGTCCGGCCACCAAGCTGCGGCTGTGCGGCGCGACGCTGGAGCAGACCATGTTCTGGGTGCCGCAGACCGGCACCGTGGGTCTGGGCGTGTCCATCCTCAGCTACGGCGGCGGCGTGCAGTTCGGCGTGATCGCCGACGAGGCCCTGTGCCCCGACCCGCAGGCCATCATCGACGCCTTCGAACCGGAGTTCGCGCAGCTGCTGGCGGTGACACTGATGCTGCCCTGGGAACAGGTTTGACCCCCCCGCGCCGCAGGACAGACTCACCCCCGTCGCTTGTTCGCTTCGCGTAACCACTCCGCCCCTCAAGGGGCGATGCGAGTGGCCCGGCAAAGCCGGTTCCACCGCATCCTCGGACGAGACACGCGCGCCAACCACGTTTGCGGAGCGAGTGCCCCAGCCCAGGGGCCCCGTGGAACGGGCTTTGCCCGGCCACAGGGGCCGTCCCCCCGCGCAGCAGGGGGGAAGCGCCGTCAGGCGCGCAGGGGGGTCAATCTCTTGCTCGCGATTTCCAGCAACCCGTCGAAGATCAGGCTGTCCACCAGCTCGCAGGGCGTGGACATGCTGGGGGCCATCTTCCAGCCCGCACCGCCGGTCATGTAGACCACCGGCGCTTCGCCGCAGTGGTGCTGCAGGTTGTCCACCATGCGCTGCACCGCACCGGCGATGGCGAAGGTGCCGCCGCTGGTGAGGGCGTCGCTGGTGTTGGTGGGAAAGTCGCGCACCTCGCCTGTGGGCACGTGCAGGCCGGCCGTGCCGGACTCCAGTGCGCGCAGCATGATGCCGTGGCCCGGCAGGATGATGCCGCCCAGGAAGCGGCCCTCGGTGTCGATCGCTTCGACCGTCACGGCCGTGCCCACCATGACCACCACGCAAGGCCGCGCCGTGCCTTGTGCCAGCAGCCGCTGACGGGCGCCGATCATGGCCACCCAGCGGTCCGAGCCGAGCCGGGCGGGGTGGTCGTAGCCGTTG
>NZ_JBPCSJ010000091.1:0-17336 GCF_051007235.1 Hydrogenophaga sp.
TCGCGCCTGCCCGGTCTGGCCGGCATGTCGGTGCTGGCCTCGGGCGCGGTGGCGCTGATCTACAACCCGGTGGCGCTGGCCACGGTGTACGGCGCGCAGGTGCCCGACTGGGTGGCCGCGCGGGCCCACCGTGCCGTGCCGCTGGCGGCCGACGTGGAAGCGCCGGTGGTGGACCTGTCGGTCAGCGGCGTGCCGCTGGTGCTGGTGGTGGACGAGTCCATCACCGTGCGCCGCGTCACGCAGCGCCTGCTGCAGCGCGAGGGTTATCGCGTGTCCATGGCGGCCGACGGCCTGCAGGCGCTGGAGCGCTTGCAGCAGGAGCGCCCGACCGTGGTGCTGTCCGACATTGAAATGCCGCGCATGGACGGTTTCGACCTGGTGCGCAACATCCGCAGCGACCCGCGCCTGGCCAACCTGCCGGTGATCATGATCACCTCGCGCATCGCCGAAAAGCACCGAGAACACGCGCGCGAACTCGGTGTGGACCACTACCTGGGCAAGCCGTACTCAGAAGACGAGTTGCTGGCGCTGATCGCGCACTACGCGAAGGTGTCCGCAGAGGCTTGAGTCTTCTGCCTCTGCCGCACCAAGAAACCCCGGCCTGCGCGCCGGGGTTTTTCATTTCGGCGTCGCGCCGGGCTTTTTGACCACGGCGTAGCGCAGCAGGGTGCGTTCGCGCGCTTCGGCATGGTCCACGATGGGCCGGGGGTAGGTCTTGCCCAGTTCGACGCCGGCGGCGGCCAGCTCCAGTTCGCGCGCCTGCCAGGGCGCGTGCACGCAGCTCTCGGGCAGGTCGGCCAGCTGCGGCAGGTAGCGTTTGATGAACTTGCCCTGCGGGTCGAACTTCTCGCTCTGGCTCACCGGGTTGAAGATGCGGAAGTAGGGCTGCGCGTCGCAGCCGCTGGAGCTGGCCCACTGCCAGCCGCCGTTGTTGGCGGCCAGGTCGAAGTCGATCAGGTGCTCGGCGAAGTACTGCTCGCCGCGCCGCCAGTGCAGGCCGAGGTCCTTGACCAGAAAGCTGGCCACCACCATGCGCAGCCGGTTGTGCATGTAGCCGGTCTGGTTGATCTGCGCCATGGCCGCGTCCACCAGCGGGTAGCCGGTGCGGCCCTCGCACCAGGCGGCGAACAGGGCCTCGGCGTGTTTGCCGTGCTCGAACTTGATGGCGTCGTATTCGGGCTTGAAGGCCTTGTGCACCACGTGCGGGAAGTTGGCCAGGATCTGGTGGTAGAAGTCGCGCCACACCAGTTCGCTCAGCCAGGTGCTGGCGCCCTGGACGCCTTGCAGGTGCAGCGGGTAGGCCACGCGCGCGAGCTGGCGGACCGAGATGGTGCCGAAGCGCAGGTGCACGCTCAGGTAACTCGGGCCCTTGATGGCCGGGAAGTCGCGCGCCTCGTGGTAGCGGTCGATGCGTTCCACGAAGTCTTCCAGCAGCTGCGTGGCACCGCGGCTGCCGGTGGGCAGCGGCAGTTGCGACAGGTTGGTGGTCTCGAAGCCCATGTCGGCCAATGTGGGCACCGGGGCGGCCAGCGCGGGGGGCACCGGCGCCAGGGCGACCGCGTAGCGCTGCACCGGGTAGGCCTGGAGCTGGAAGTCGTCCAGCTGCCGCAGCCAGGCGTTCTTGTAGGGCGTGAACACGCCGTAGGGCTGGCCCATCTGGGTCAGCACCTCGCGCCGTTCGAAGATCACATGGTCTTTGTGGCCGTGGAACATGACGCCGGCATGCGCCAGGTCGCCGCGCACCTGCGCATCGCGCGCGTGGGCATGGGGTTCGTCGTCGTGGTTGGCAAACACGGCCTGCACGTGCAGCTGCCGGGCCAGCGCCGGGACGACCTGCTGCGCCTGGCCGTGCCGCACGATCAGGCCCACGCCCTGCGCGCCGTGCGCCCGCCCCAGTGCCCGCAACTGCTCGTCCAGCTCCACCAGCGATTCGCGGATGAACTCCACCCGGCGGTCGGCCCGCAGGCCCCGGGTGAGCAGTGGGTCGAGGATGTCGGTGTCGAAGACGAACACACACCAGACGCGGCGACAGGTCTTGAGGGCGTGGTACAGGGCCGCGTTGTCCTGCGTGCGCAGGTCGCGGCGGAACCACATCAGGCCTTGGTCGTAAGTGTTCATGCGCAGCGTGGGGAATGGGCGGAGGAAGGGCGTCGGCGCGGGGCCGCGGCTTAAAATCACCGGATGCCCGCTGATTCTGCCCCCATCAACCTGACCAATCATTTCCTGATTGCGATGCCCGGCCTCAGCGACGAGCTTTTCGGTCGCAGCGTGGTCTACATGTGCGAACACAGCGACCGCGGCGCGCTGGGCCTGGTGATCAACAAGCCCAGCGACATCCTGCTGCCGCGCCTGTTTGAAAAGGTGGACCTGCCGCTGGGCCGCGCCGACCTGGCCCAACAGCCGGTGTTCCAGGGCGGCCCGGTGCAGACCGAGCGCGGCTTCGTGCTGCACGACGCCATTGAGGCCGGGGCCGAGGGCGAGTCGGTCTACGCCTCGACCATGACCATCCCCGGCGGGCTGGAAATGACCACTTCCAAGGACGTGCTCGAAGCCATGGCCTCGGGCGCCGGTCCGCGCCGAGTGTTCGTCACGCTGGGTTATGCGTCCTGGGGCAAGGGCCAGCTGGAGTCGGAAATCACCGAAAACAGCTGGCTGACCGTGGAGGCCGACCCGGCGCTGATCTTCGACACACCGGTGGAGCAGCGCTACGAGAAGGCCATGGGCCTGTTGGGTCTGCAGCCCTGGATGCTGTCGCCGGACGCAGGCCACGCATGAACGCAGAGTCTCCACGCTCCACCGCTGCGCGGGTCGCTGCCCCCCGTGGAGGCTGGTCCGCCTTGGGGCGGCCCTGCGACGGACCGTCTGGGGTGGTCCGATGATGGATGTGCCAGCGTCGCAGCGGACGTTTCTGGCGTTCGATTACGGTCTCAAGCGCACCGGCGTGGCCAGCGGCAACCGGTTGACCGGCACCGCCACGCCGCGCGGCACCATCGCCGCCGAAGGCGAGGCGCGCTTTCCCAAGATCGCCGAGCGCATCAAGGAGTGGGCACCCGACGCGCTGGTGGTGGGCGTGCCCTACCACCCCGACGGCGCGCCGCACGAGAACACGCTGCGCGCGCAGAAATTCGCCCGCCAGCTGCGCGGCCGCCATGGCCTGCCGGTGTACGAGGTGGACGAGCGCTACAGCACCACCGAAGCCCACAGCCTGGGCGCGCGGGACGCCGATGCCGCGGCCGCCGCGATCATTCTCGAACAGTTTTTCAGGAGTCTGGATTGAGCCAACTGTCATTGGATGCGGAGCAGCTGTACGCGCAGCTGCTGCGCGGTGTGCGCGGCCTGGTGGTCTCGCTGGACGAGCCGGTGCGCATCGCGGGGGTCACCTCTGGCGGGGCCTGGCTGGCCGAGCGCTTGCAGCGCGACCTGGGCCTGCCCGGGGCGGCGGGTGTGGTGTCGTCGTCGATGCACCGCGACGACTTCGGCCGCCGCGGCCTGGCCGTGACGGCGCAGACGCAACTGCCATTCGACGTGACCGGCGCCCACGTGCTGCTGGTCGACGACGTTCTCTACACCGGTCGCACGCTGCGCGCCGTCATCAACGAACTGTTCGACTACGGCCGCCCGGCCTGCGTGAAGCTGGCCGTGCTGGTGGACCGCGGCGGGCGCGAGCTGCCGATCCAGGCCGACGTGTGCGCTGCGACCGTGTCGCTGCCCGAGCAGCAGACGCTGGAGCTGGCGCGCGCCGCCGACGGACGCCTGAGCTTCGTGGTCGAGAACAAGAAGGAGGCCTGAACCCATGGCCCGCAACCCGCAACTCAACAAGAACGGCGAGCTGATCCACCTGCTCTCCACTGAAGGCCTGTCCAGGGCCATCCTCACGCAAATCCTGGACACCGCGTCCAGCTTCGTCAGCGTGAGCGACCGCGAGGTCAAGAAGGTGCCGCTGCTGCGCGGCAAGAGCGTGTTCAACCTGTTCTTCGAGAACAGCACGCGCACCCGCACCACCTTCGACATCGCGGCCACGCGCCTGTCGGCCGACGTCTACACGCTGGACATCGCGCGCAGCTCCACCGCCAAGGGCGAGTCGCTGCTCGACACCATCGCCAACCTGTCGGCCATGGCGGCCGACATTTTCGTGGTGCGGCACAGCGAATCGGGTGCGCCCTACCTGATCTCGCAGCACGTGGCCCCGCACGTGCACGTGGTCAACGCGGGGGACGGCCGCCACGCGCACCCCACGCAGGGCCTGCTGGACATGTACACCATCCGGCACTACAAGAAGGATTTCAGCAACCTGTCGGTGGCCATCGTCGGCGACGTGCTGCACTCGCGCGTGGCGCGTTCCGACATCCACGCCCTGACCACGCTGGGTTGCCCCGACGTGCGCGTGGTCGGTCCGCGCACCCTGGTGCCCAGCGATCTCTCGCACCTGGGCGTGCGCGTGTGCCACACGCTGGAAGAGGGCATCAAGGACTGCGACGTGGTGATCACGCTGCGTCTGCAGAACGAGCGCATGAGCGGCGCTCTGCTGCCGTCGAGCCAGGAGTATTTCAAGAGCTTCGGCCTGACCACCGAGCGCCTGCGCTGGGCCAAGCCCGACGCCATCGTCATGCACCCGGGCCCGATCAACCGCGGCGTGGAAATCGAATCCGCCGTGGTGGACGGACCGCAGAGCGTGATCCTGCCGCAGGTGACCTTTGGCATCGCGGTGCGCATGGCCGTGCTGGGCATCGTGGCCGGGAACGAGGCATGAACTCGAGGAAAGAGGCCGCCGCGCGTGCGCTCTGGAGCCCCGCGGTGCGCGGGCTGCACGCCTACGTGCCGGGCGAGCAGCCCCAGGGCACAGGCTGGATCAAGCTCAACACCAACGAGTGCCCGTACCCGCCGTCGCCGCGCGTGCTGGACGCGGTGCGCGAAGCGGCCGACGAGCGCCTGCGCTTGTACCCGGACCCGACCGCACTGGCGCTGCGCCAGACCATCGCGCAACGCTTCGGGTTGACGCCCGAACAGGTGTTCGTGGGCAACGGCTCCGACGAGGTGCTGGCCCACGCCTTCTGCGCCCTGCTGCGCCACGGCCGACCGGTGCTGTTCCCGGACATCAGCTACTCGTTCTACCCGGTCTATTGCGCGCTCTACGGCATCGAGCCGCAGCCGGTGCCGCTGGACGAGGGCTTTCGCGTGCGCGTGGCCGACTACCGGCGCGGCAACGGCGGTATCGTGCTGCCCAACCCGAACGCGCCCACCGGCATCGCGCTGCCCCTGTCCGACCTGACCCAGCTGCTCGAAGGCAACCCCGGCTCGGTGGTGATCGTCGACGAGGCCTATGTGGACTTCGGCGCCGACAGCGCGGTGACGCTGATCGATCATTTCCCGCAGCTGCTGGTGGTGCGCACCCTGTCCAAATCGGCCGCGCTGGCCGGGCTGCGGGTCGGCTTCGCCATGGGCCATGCCTCGCTGATCGAAGCGTTGAACGTGGTCAAGGACAGCTTCAATTCCTACCCGCTGGACCGGCTGGCGCTGGCCGGCGCCCAGGCGGCGATCGAAGACGATGCCCACCTGCAGACCCTGGCCGCCCGCATCACCGCCAGCCGCCAGTGGCTGGTGGCGCAGCTGGCGGAGCTGGGTTTTGACTGCCTGCCCTCCAGCGCCAACTTCGTGTTCGCCCGCCACGCCAGCGCGCGCGCGGCCGAGCTGTTCGCCGCGCTGCGCGAGCGCCGAATCCTCGTGCGCCACTTCAAGCAACCCCGCATCGACAACCACCTGCGCATCACCGTCGGCACGCAGGCCGAGTGCGAGGCCCTGGTCGACGCGCTGCGCCACATCCTGTCCACGCCCCCGTCCGCCGGGGCACCGCACTCCGCACCGATAGGCACACCATGAAGATCCTGATCCAGAACGGCCGCGTCATGGACCCGGCCAGCGGCCGTGACGAGCTGGCCGACATCGCCATCGCGGCGGGCCGCATCATCGCCATCGGCAAGGTCGCACCCGATTTCCACCCCAACCGCACCATCGACGCCACCGGCTGCGTGGTCGCGCCGGGGCTGGTGGACCTGTCGGTGCGCCTGCGCGAACCCGGCCAGGAACACGCCGGCATGCTGGAGAGCGAAATGGCCGCCGCGGTGGCCGGTGGCGTCACCTCGCTGGTCTGCCCGCCCGACACCGATCCCGTGCTCGACGAACCCGGGCTGGTGGACATGCTCAAGTTCCGCGCCGAGAAGCTGCACCAGTCGCGCGTGTTCCCGCTGGGCGCGCTCACGCGCGGGCTCAAGGGCGAGGTGCTGACCGAAATGGCCGAGCTGACCGAGTCCGGCTGCATCGGCTTCGGCCAGGCCGAGGTGCCGGTCCTCAACCACCAGGTGCTGCAGCGCGCGCTGCAGTACGCCGCCACCTTCGGCTACACCGTGTGGCTGCGCCCGCAGGACTTCTGGCTCGGCAAGGGCGTGGCCGCCAGCGGCCCGCTGGCCACGCGCATGGGCCTGGCCGGTGTGCCCGTGGTGGCCGAAACCATCGCGCTGCACACGCTCATCGAACTGCTGCGCGGCGTGCACGGCGCGGCCCGCAGCGAGGGCGACAAAGGCGTGCGCGTGCACCTGTGCCGTATCAGCAGCGCCGCGGGGCTGGCGCTGGTGCGCCAGGCCAAGGCCGAGGGCCTGCCCATCAGCTGCGACGTGAGCGTGCACAACCTGCACCTGACCGACGTGGACATCGGCTACTACGACAGCCGCCTGCGCCTGCAGCCCCCGGTGCGCCAGCAGCGCGACCGCGAGGCCCTGCGCGCCGGCCTCGCCGACGGCAGCATCGACGCGCTGGTCTCGGACCACAACCCGGTGGACGCCGACGCCAAGGTGCTGCCCTTTGCCGAAGCCGAACCCGGTGCGACCGGCGTGGAACTGCTGCTGGGGCTGGCCGCCAAGTGGGCGCAGCAGGACGGCCTGGGCCTGATGCAGGCGCTGGCGGTGCTGACGGCTGGCCCGCAGCGCGTGCTGGGCCACAGCCTGGGCACGCTGCAGCACAGCGTGGGCCAGATCAGCGTCGGTGGCCAGGCCGACCTGTGCGTCTTCGATCCCGCCGGCAGCTGGCGCGTGGACGCCGCGGGCCTGCGCAGCCAGGGCAAGCACACCCCGTTCGACGGCCATGAGCTGCCGGTGCGCGTGCGCGCCACACTCGTGGCCGGTCAGGTGGCCTACGAGGCCGGCCGGACCGCTGCGTGAGCGTTGACCGCCGTTCGCACCTGGCAGCGGCCTGGCGCCTGCTGCGCACCGTCGGCCACGTGCTGCGCGGGCTGTGGGTGATCCGCACCGAGTTCGGCCGCCTCACGCCCGATGCCTGCGCGCTGCTGGTGCGCACCTGGTCGCGGCAGATGCTGGCCATCATGGGGGTGGAACTGGTGCTGCGCGGCGCGGCACCCGCGCGCGGGCCGGTGCTGCTGGTGGCCAACCACATCTCGTGGCTTGACATCCTGGTCATGAACGCGGCGCACCCGGCGCGCTTCGTGTCCAAGGCCGACGTCAAGCACTGGCCGGTGCTGGGCGCGCTCATCACCGGCGCGGGCACGCTCTACATCGAACGCGAAAGCCGGCGCGACGCCATGCGCGTGGTGCACCAGATGGCCGAAGCCCTGAAGGCCGGCGACACGGTGGCCGTGTTCCCCGAAGGCACCACCGGCGACGGCCGTGACCTGCTGCCGTTCCACGCCAACCTGATCCAGGCCGCCATTTCGGCACACGCGCCGGTCATGCCGGTGGCACTGGACTTTGTCGACGGAGCAACCGGCCAGCGCAGCGAGGCGCCGCTGTTCATCGGCGACACCACCTTGCTGCAGTCGATCTGGTCCACCCTGCGCGCGGTGGGCCTGCAGGCGGTGGTGCACCACGGTGCGCCGCAGACCGCCGACGGCCGCGACCGCCGCGCCTGGGCGCAGGACCTGCGCAGCGCGATCGCCGAGCTGCGTCGTGGCTGAGACGCCGCTGAGCGGGTTTACTTCGCCTTCATGCGCTGGAGCATGAGTTCGGTGTTGGCCTTGCGGTCGGCGTTGATGCGCTGCACGGTGGGGCGTTCGCCCAGGCGCTTGAGGTAGTCGCGCACCGGCAGGTCGGCCAGGCAGTCCTGGCCCAGAACGATCTTGCTGGCGCTGCTGACCAGCGGCAGGTGCACCGCGGCGGCCACGTCGGCCAGGGTGAACTCGGCGCCGCCGATGAAGGGCGAGAAGGTCGCCAGTTTCGCGAAGGCGGCCACGTTCTTCTGCAACTGCTGGCCGGTTTTTTCCTTGGCCGCGTCGCTGACCTTGCCGCCAAAAAAGGCTTCGGGGTAGAGGTTGCGCGCCACCAGCTCCAGGTGCAGTTCGATGAAGCGCAGCAGCTCGCGTGCCTTGGCCGCGGCAAACGGGTCGGCCGGCAGCAGCGGGTGCTGTGGGTACTTCGCCTCCAGGTACTCCAGGATCACGGTCGACTCGCACAGCGTGCCCGCGTCGGTCTTGAGGTAAGGCACCTTGCCCAGCGGGCTGGCGGCGGTGTCGACCTGGCCGACCCAGACCAGTTCTTCGTCGAACGGCACGCCTTTTTCGAGCAGGGCGAGCTTGACCTTGTTGTGGTAGTTGCTGGCCGCGAAGCCGCAGAGTGTGAGCATGGGAAGTCTCCTGTGGTGTGGTGGGGTACGGTGGGTTGGAGAGCATTCTGGGGTGGCTGTGGCCGTGTGCCGGTCGCCCTGGCAACAGCCCGGCGACCCGGGGGTATCGGCGTGCGCTGATAAACTGGCGGCATGTTCCTGTCGCGCCTGCACCGCCGCATCACCGCCTGGGTCGCCCTGCTGACCTTGGTGCTGGGCGCGCTGGCGCCCACTGTGGCGCAGGCCCTGGTGGCGGGCAGCGATCGCGCCGACTGGCTGCAGGTCTGCAGCGTCAGCGGCATGGTCTGGGTGCAGGCCGACACCGGCGAGGTGCGCGACCAGCGGCCCGATGGCGGCGGCCCCATGGCCGATGCCAGCCAGCACTGCCCCTGGTGCACCCTGCACGGCGGTGCCGCCGGCCTGCCAGTGGCCCAGGCCCTGCCCGAGCTGCCGCCGCGCCTGACCGATCTGCCGCCCGCGTTCTACCGCGCGCCCCTGGCCGCCACCGTCTGGGTCACCGCCCAGTCGCGCGCGCCGCCCCTGGCCGCCTGAAACCCCACGCCGTGGTGCGCCCCGTGACGGGCGTGCCGTGTGTTCCCCGTTTCAGGAGGCCCCATGCCTCGACGACCCACCGTTTCCGCGCTGGCGCCCGCCAGCCCCAGACATCTGCCGCGCCGCCAGGCGGTGGCCTGGCTCGCCGCCGCTGGCGCGCTGCTGCTGGCCGGCTGTGAGCCGCTCGCGTCCACTGGGCGCAACGGCCCCTTGCCGTTCAAGGGCATCGACATCACCGGCGCCGAGTACGCGCGCGGGTTCACCCTGACCGATTTCAACGGCCAGCGCCGCAGCCTGACCGACTTCAAGGGGCGGGTGGTGATGCTGTACTTCGGCTTTGTGCAATGCCCCGATGTCTGCCCCACCGCGCTCACGCGCGCGGCGGCGGTGATGCAGCAGCTGGGCCCGCAGGCGGCCGACCTGCAGGTGGTCTTCGTCACCGTGGACCCCGAACGCGACACCCCCGAACTGCTGCGCGAGTACATGGCCTCGTTCCATCCGTCGTTTCTGGCGCTCACCGGCAGCCCGGAAAGCATCCAGGCCACGGCGGACGAGTTCCGCGTGTACTACAAGAAAGTGCCCACGGGCAGCAGCTACACCATGGACCACACGGCCCTGAGCTACCTGTTCGACCGTCAGGGCCGCATCCGCACCGTGCTGCGGCACGAACAGACCGCCGACGACTACGCCGCCGATGTGCGCGCGCTGCTGGCCGAACCAGCGGTCTGACCTTTTCCTTTGTCCGTTTCCCTTTCCGTTTCTTTCTTCGTCACCTTCCATCTCAGGAGTTCTCCATGAAAAAGCTGTTCATCGCTTCGCTGATCACCCTCACCGCCACCGCCTGGGCGCAGACCACCGTCAAGGTCGAAGACGCGTGGGTGCGCGGCACCGTGGCCACCCAAAAGGCATCGGGCGCCTTCATGCGCCTCACGCCGTCGGCCAACGCGCGCCTGGTGTCGGCCCAGTCGCCGGTGGCCGGCGTGGTCGAAATCCACGAAATGGCGATGGAGAACGACGTCATGAAAATGCGCCAGGTGCCCGGTCTCGACCTGGCCGCTGGCCGGACGCTGGAACTCAAGCCCGGTGGCTACCACGTGATGTTGCTGGACCTCAAGCAGCAGCTCAAGGCCGGCGAGAGCGTGCCCATCACCCTGGTGTTTGAAGACGGTGCCAAGAAGCGCTTCACACAGGAGATCCAGGCGCCCGTGACCGCGCTCGGCGGCGGCAATGCACCCATGCCCATGAAGCCCGGCATGGAGCACAAGCACTGATCGCCCGAGTCACCTGAGCATCCGCGCTGGCCTGTTCGTGAGCACTGTGCTGCACACCGCCAACGGACTGCGCCCCTGGGCGCAGCGTCTGGCGCGCTGGCTGCTCGTGGCGCTGCTGTTGGCCACGCTGGCGCCGGGCCTTTCGCGTGCCCTGTCGGCGGCGGCACGGCCAGACGCGCGGGCTGGCGAGCACTGGGTCGAGCTGTGCACCAGCGAGGGCATGCAATGGGTGGCGGTGGACCTGACCGCGCCGCGCAACGGGTCTGGTGTTCCCGATCCCGAAGCCCTCGACCGCTGCGGCCACTGCACGCTGGCCGCCGAGCGGTTTGCACCGCTGATCCCCCACCTGCCGGTGGTGCCGGTGCTCGCCGGTCACTGGGCTGCTCCTGTCTTCGCTGCCACGCCATGCGTGGAGGTCTCGCTGCGCGCCGCCCTGGCGCGCGGCCCGCCGCTCCTGGGCTGATCCCCACCGCCGGTGCCCGCACCGGCATCCCGCCACCCGCCGTGGGCCACTGGCCCGCGGGTGCGTCGATCAGTCCCTGTCCAGGAGCAAACCATGTCCCATGCCGACCACCGGCCGTTGCGCGTGCACGCCGGCCACACCCCGATTTTCCAACCCGGTGACACCGGCACCGTCTGGCGCGTGCGCCTGGGTGTCGTGCGCCTGAACCGCCCTTCGGTGGCGGGCCGCCTGCCGGTGCAACTGGCCTTGCCGGGCGACCTCATCGGTATCGAAGCGCTGTGCGACCAGCCTTACCAGTTCTGCGCCGAAGCCTTCACCGACTGCGAACTGGAGCCCGTGCCGCTCGGCACCGCCGGCGAGACCAGTGCAATGCGCCAGTCGCTGCTGCGCGAGGTGCTGCTGCAGCAGCAATCGCGCAGCCAGGACATGGCGACCCTGCGCACCGGCAGCGTGCTGCAGCGCCTGAGCCACCTGCTGCGCCTGCTGGGCTTGCCCTGGCAAGGCGCGCAGGCGGTGGCCGGCAGCCAGGCCGACGCCATCCGCCAGGCCTTGCCCACGCTGCGCGAAGTGGCCGAACTGGTGGACGCCAAGACCGAGACCGTGTGCCGTGCCCTGGCCCAGCTGTTGCCGCCTCGCAGCCGCAAAGGCGGCCCGGCGCGCAAGCCGGCCGAGACAGACCTCACAACGCGGCCCGCCGGGGCCTGGTCGTCGCACGGCCTGGCCCTTGGCGTGGCGTGAACGCACTCCGCGCCCCTTCCGATTCCACAACACGCTCCCTCACCAGCCGGCTCGCCGGCGGGGGCGCGGCGGGCGACATCCCGCATCGATCACAACGACCCGAGGAGAACTTTCCATGACCCCATCTGTCGCCAGCGCTGCCGGCCACGCCGCGCCCGCCCTGGGCCGCTTCCACCTGCTGGCCTGGCGCTGGCATTTCTACGCCGGCCTGTACGTCGTGCCTTTTCTGGCCATGCTGGCCCTCACCGGCCTGGTGATGGTGTTCTTCACCGGCTTCCAGCACCGGCTGGGCATGACCATCGACGTGACGCCGCAGGCGCAGACCGCCACCGTGACCGCGCAGGCCCAGGCGGTGCTGGCCCGGTTGCCTGGCGCACAGCTCAAGGACTACGTGGCACCCAAAAACGCCGAGGTGCCCGCCTGGTTCACGGTGCGGGTCGGTGATCGCGTCGAGTCCGTGGCGGTCAACCCGTACACCGCCGAGGTGATCCGCACCGTGGACAGGGAGAACACCGTGTTCGCCTGGGCCGAGAAGATCCACGGCACGCTGCTGATCGGCGACCTGGGTGACCGGCTGATCGAGATCGCCGCTGGCCTGGGCATGGTGCTCATCGTCACCGGCGTCTACATGGCCTGGCCGCGGGGCCAGACCGGCTGGCGCCAGGTACTGATGCCCGACCTGAAGGCCCGTGGGCGCGCGTGGTGGAAGTCGCTGCACGTGAGCATCGCTTTCTGGATGGGGCTGGTGTTGGCCTTCTTCCTGGTCACAGGTCTTTCGTGGGCCGGCATCTGGGGCGGGAAGTTCGTGCAGCCCTGGGGCAGCTTTCCGGCCAGCAAGTGGGATGACGTGCCCAAGTCCGATGCGACCCACGCCGCGCTGTCCACCCCCGGCCTCAAAGAAGTGCCCTGGGGCCTGGAGCTGACGCCGCTGCCCGCCTCGGGCTCGGCCGCTGGCCAGCCTGGCCTGCCGGCTGGCCAGCCCGTGAACCTGGAAACGGTCAATGCGTTTGCTCGCAGCATCGGCTTTGCCGGCCAGTACCGCGTGGCGGTGCCGCAGGACGAGACCGGTGTCTATACCGTCAGCGCCGACAGCATGGCCGGAGACCTGACCGACCCGACCGGTGACCGCTATGTGCACATCGACCGCCACACCGGCAAGGTGCTGGTCCAGGTGTCGTTTGCCGACTATTCGCCGATGGCGAAGTTCATGGCCATCGGCATCGCCCTGCACCAGGGCGACATGGGCCTGTGGAGCGCCTGGCTCAACGTCGTGTTCTGCCTGGCGGTGGTGTTCCTGTGCGTCAGCGGCATCGTCATGTGGTGGCAGCGCCGGCCCGCCAAGGCCGGTCGCCTGGCCGCCCCGCGCGCGCCGGCCAATGCGGCGCTGTGGAAGACCGGTGCGGTCGTGATGCTGGTGGTGGCACTGGTGTTCCCGCTCACGGGCGCGGTGCTGCTGGCCGTGCTGCTGCTGGATGCGCTGCTGCTCTCCCGTCTGCCCGCGCTGCGGCAGCGCCTGAACTGAAGCTGGGTGCCCCCATGCCAGAACGTCGGTGGACGGGCATGGACCGGTCCGCCGGTGCGCACCGACCGCCGTTGATCCCATTCATCACCCAGAGGAAAACCACGATGTCTCCCATGAAGAAACGACCGTTCCCGCAGGCCATGGCGCTCGCGCTGCCCACGCTGGGGCTGCTGTGCGCGCAGGCCCATGCCCAGACCCCTGGCGACGCGAGCCTGCCCACCGTCACGGTGACCGCCCAGCCAGAGCTGTCCCTGCCCCAGCCGCAGGCCATGGGGCAGACCGTGCTGCTGCCCCGCCGCGCGTCCACCAGCGACACCGCCAGCCTGCTGGCGGACGTGCCGGGCGCGTCCGTCAACGGGGCCGGGGGGGTGTCCAGCCTGCCGGCGCTGCGCGGCCTGGCCGACGACCGGCTGCGCATCAAGGTCGACGGCATGGACCTGATCGCGTCCTGCCCCAACCACATGAACCCGGCGCTGTCCTACATCGACCCGACCCAGCTGGGCGCGCTCACGGTGTACGCGGGCCTGTCGCCGGTCAGCACGGGCGGCGACAGCATCGGCGGCAGCATCCTGGCCGAATCGCGCGCGCCCGCATTCGCTGCACCCGGACAGGGAACGCTCCACAAAGGCGAGGTGGGGGTGTCCTACCGCAGCAACAACGGTGCGCGCAGCCTGAACCTCTCGGCCACGCACGCCACCCAGGACTTCAGCCTGCGCTACGACGGCTCGCTGAGCAAAGCCGACAACTACAGCGCCGGTGACGACTTCAAAACCTACGACTTCACTGGCCGCGTGGGCCACACGCTGCCGCGCGACGAGGTGGGCTCCACCGCCTACTTCACGCGCAACCACGCGCTGAGTCTGGCGGTCAAGCGCGACGACCACCTGTTCGAGGCGCGGCTGGGCGTTCAGGATATGCCCTACCAGCTCTACCCCAACCAGCGCATGGACCTGCTGGGCAACGACCAGCGCAGCCTGAACCTGGGCTACACCGGCCAGATGGACTGGGGCGTGCTGCAGGCGAGGCTGTACCACGAGACGGTGGACCACTTCATGGACTTCGGCGCCGACAAGCGCTACTGGTACGGCAGCGCGTCCGGCGGCGCCACCGCGCTCGACGGACTGCCCTGCAGCCCCATCGGGCCCAGCTGCGGCGCCGGCATGCCGATGTACACCGAAGGCAAGACCACCGGCCTCACCGTCCAGGGCGAGGTCAGCCTGCAGGATGGCGACCTGCTGCGCCTGGGCACCGAGTTCCAGCGGTATTCGATCAACGACTGGTGGCCGCCCTCGGGCGCCGGCATGTGGCCCGGCACCTTCTGGAACATCCGTGACGGCGAGCGCCACCGCAGCGCGTTGTTTGCCGAATGGGAGGGCCAGTTGAAGCCGCAGTGGAAGGGTTTGCTGGGCGCACGCGTGGAGCGCGTGACCATGGACGCGGGCGACGTGGCGGGCTACAACCCGGCGGGCGGCGGTTTTCAGGCGCGCGATGCGGCACTCTTCAACGCCACCGAGCACGCCAGCAGCGATCGCAACATCGACCTGACCGCGCTGGCGCGCTGGACCGTGAGCGCTACGCAGGACATCGAGTTCGGCTTCGCGCACAAAGAGCGCTCGCCCAACGTCTACGAACGCTTCACCTGGTCCACCTGGCAGATGGCGGCGCTGATGAACAACTTCGTCGGTGACGGCAACGGCTACGTGGGCAACCTGGCGCTGAAGCCGGAAAAGGCCAACACCGTCTCGGCCACCTTCGACTGGCACGCCGAGGATCAGCGCTGGGGTTTCAAGGCCACGCCGTACCTCACGCGGATGAGCGACCACATCGACGCGGTGCAGTGGAACGCCACCACCAACGCGCCCGCCACCACGCTGGCGGTGGACAAGTTCAGCGTGCTCAAGTACGTCAACCAGTCGGCCCGGATTTATGGACTGGACCTGTCTGGACACATGCCGCTGGCGCAGAACGACTGGGGCCAGTGGGGCCTCCAGGGCTTGCTCAACCTCACCCGCGACAAGAACCTGACCACTGGGGACGGCCTGATCCACACCATGCCGCTCAACGCCAAGCTGACCCTGACGCAGCAGCAGGGCGGCTGGCACAACAGCGCCGAACTGGTGATGGTGGGCGCCAAGACACACGTCTCGACCATGCGCAACGAAGTGAGCACGCCGGGTTACGCACTGGTGAACCTGCGCGGCAGCCACCGCTGGGGCGATGTGCGGCTGGACTTCGGCGTGGAGAACCTGTTCGACACCTGCTACGCCCTGCCCACGGGCGGCGCGTATGTGGGCCAGGGCACGACCATGACCAACCCGGCGTTGCCCAACTACCCGCAATGGGGCACGGCTGTGCCGGGCATGGGGCGCACGCTCTATGCGGGGGTGAACGTCACGTTCTGAGCGAGGCAGCCCGTCTTGACGCGGGCTCGGCCGACGCGCCCACAGTCCGGTGGCAACTGCCAGGGCGGTGCAGACCGATGCTCAGGCGTGGCTGGCCGCGGCCGGCGGCGAGCCGGCGTCGCCACCGCGCGCAAACGTGACCACGTGGTCCACCTGCGCACGGATGCCGATCCATTCGCCCACCGCGTGGTCGTGGTGCGAGGGCACGTGGGTCATCACCACCTCGCCACTGGCCAGGCGCAGGGTGTAGAGGAACTCGGAACCCCGGAACGCCTTGCGCACGATCTGCGCCTTCACCGGTGCGGCGTCGTCGTGCACGATGTCGTCGGCCCGCAGCAGCACGTCGCACAGACCGGCTTCGTAGGCGCTGGGCAGCGGGCATTCGTCCACGTCGGTCAGCGCACCCAGCGGGGTCTGCACCACCACCTCGCCGCCTTGCTGGTGGATCTGCGCCGGCGCGAACACGCCATGGCCGATGAACTCGGCCACGAAGCGTGTGGCCGGGCGGTGGTAGAGCGCGTAGGCGTCGTCCCACTGGTGCAGGTGGCCCTGGTGCATCACGCCGATCACGTCGCCAATCGCAAAGGCTTCAAGTTGGTCGTGCGTGACGAACAGGGCGGTGGCGCCCGCGGCCTTGAGGATGGCGCGCACCTCGTGCGCCAGGCGCTCGCGCAGGTCCACGTCGAGGTTGGAAAACGGTTCGTCCAGCAGCAGCAGGCGCGGGCTGGGCGCCAGCGCGCGGGCCAGGGCCACGCGCTGCTGCTGGCCGCCGGACAGTTCGTGCGGGTAACGCGCCTGCATGCCGTCCAGGCCCACCAGTTGCAGCACCTCGGCCACGCGCACGGCGCGTTCGGCCCTGGGCAGCTGGTGGATGCCGAAGCCCACGTTGCGGCCCACGTCCAGGTGCGGGAACAGCGCGTAGTCCTGGAACACCATGCCGATGCGCCGCTGTTCGGCTGGCACGTGGCGCTGGCCGTCGCTGACCAGTTCGCCCTGCAGGCGGATGCTGCCGCTGCTGGCGCGCTCCAGCCCGGCCACGGCGCGCAGCAGGGTCGTCTTGCCGCAGCCCGAGGGGCCGATCAGCACGCCGATGTCGCCGGCGCGCAGACCCAGCGACACGCCATCGACCGCGGCCTGGGCCTGGCCGGGGTACTGCACGCTGAGCTGGGCGACGTTGAGGAACATGGGGTCGATTGTAGATAACTACAATTCTCATTTGTGTTGACCGGGCCGTTCACGACGGCTAGCCGGCCGACGCACCCACCGTTCCAAGGCCTTGTGCCCCTGTCCATGCCCCGCTGGCTGCCCCCGTTCCTGCTGATCGCGTTCGCCCTGCTGCTGACCCTGCCGGTGCTGGCGCTGGCCGCGTCCTGGTTGCAGCTGGACGCGGTGGCGCTGGACATCCTGCGCGAGATGGCGCAGACCGTGCTGCCGGAGTACACGCTCACCTCGCTGCTGTTGTGCGTCAGCGTGGCGCTGGGCGTGGCCGTGGTGGGCATGGCCACGGCCAGCGCCGTGACGCTGTTTCAGTTCCCCGGCCGGCGCCACTTCGAATGGGCGCTGCTGCTGCCGCTGGCCATGCCGGCTTACGTGGTGGCGTATGCCTACACCGACTTCCTGCAGTTCAGCGGGCCCTTGCAGACCTGGCTGCGCGCGGCCACCGGCGGGCAGGGGCGGATGTTTCCCGAGATCCGCAACACCGCGGGCGCAGCCTGGGTGCTGACGTTTGCGCTCTACCCCTATGTCTACCTGCTGGCACGCACCGCACTGGCCGAGCGTGCCAC
>NZ_JBPCSJ010000092.1:0-8376 GCF_051007235.1 Hydrogenophaga sp.
GCGCATAGACCGCCTTGTCGTCCAGCGGGATGTCCTCGAAGCGGAAGTTCTCCTGGCCCTTGTGGCGCTTCATGATGAACTCGCGCGCGATCTCCAGGATGGTCAGCGTCGCCAGGCCCAGAAAGTCGAACTTCACCAGGCCGGCTGCCTCCACATCGTCCTTGTCGTACTGGCTCACGGCCGATTCGCTGCCCGGCTGCTGGTAGAGCGGCGTGAAGTCGGTCAGCTTGCCCGGGGCAATGAGCACACCGCCGGCGTGCATGCCGATGTTGCGGGTCATGCCTTCGAGCTTCTGCGCCAGCTCGATCAGGGTCTTGACGTCCTCTTCCTTCTCGATCCGGTCCGCCAGGATGGGCTCCATCTCGATGGCGTAGTTGTTCTTGTCGCCCTCTTTCTTCGGGTTGGGCGGGTACTGCAGCGTGACGCTCATGCCCGGCTTGTTGGGGATGAGCTTGGAGATGCCGTCGCAGAAACCGTAGGAGAAGTCGAGCACACGGCCCACGTCGCGGATGGCCGCGCGCGCGGCCATGGTGCCGAAGGTGGCGATCTGGCTCACCGCGTCCTTGCCGTAGCGGTCCTTCACGTAGTCGATCACGCGGTCACGGTTGGACTGGCAGAAATCGATGTCGAAGTCGGGCATCGACACCCGCTCCGGGTTCAGGAAGCGCTCAAACAGCAGGTTGTAGTGCAGCGGGTCCAGGTCGGTGATCAGCAGCGCATACGCCACCAGCGAGCCGGCGCCGGAACCCCGGCCCGGCCCCACCGGGCAGCCGTTTTCCTTGGCCCACTTGATGAAGTCCGACACGATCAGGAAGTAACCCGGGAACCCCATCTTCAGGATGGTGTTGAGCTCGAACTCCAGGCGTTCGACATAGCGAGGACGCTGTTCCTCCCGCTTGGCCTCGTCAGGGAACAGGTGCTTGAGGCGCCCCTCCAGGCCTTCATAGGACACGTGGCGGAAGTACTCGTCCACCGACATGATCCGGCCGTCCACCGGCGGGATCGGGAAGTTGGGCAACTGCGGCTTGCCCAGCACCAGGGTGAGGTTGCAGCGCTTGGCGATCTCCAGCGTGTTGGCCACCGCCGACGGGATGTCGGCGAACAGGGCCTGCATCTCGGCCGCGCTCTTGAAGAACTGTTCGCGTGTGAAGCGGCGCACGCGCCGGTTGTTGCCCAGGATCTCGCCGTCGGAAATGCAGACCCGCGCCTCGTGCGCCTCGTAGTCGTCGGCGGTGAGGAACTGCACCGGGTGCGTGGCCACCACCGGCAGGTGCAGGCGCGCGGCCAGCTGCACCGCGGCCACCACGTGGCGCTCGTCGTCCACCCGGCCGGCGCGCTGCAGCTCCAGGTAGAAGCGGTGTGGGAACACGCCCGCCAGCTGCAGCGCCACGTCGGTGGCGCGTTGCGTGTCGCCCTGCAACAGGGCCTGCCCCACCGGCCCGGCCTGCGCGCCCGAGAGCAGCAGCAGGCCCGCGTTGAGTTCCTGCACCCATTCCCAGCGCACCAGGGCCTGGTCGCGCTGCACGTTGCGGGTCCAGGCACGGGCCAGCAGCTCGCTCAGGTTGAGGTAGCCCTGCTTGTCCTGCACCAGCAGGATCACCTTGGGCGGCGCCGGCTGCGGGCCCCCGGGCATGGCGCCCGGCGTCTCGTCGGAAAAACCCTGCAGCATCACCTCGGCGCCGATGACGGGCTTGAGGCCCGCGCTCCGCGCGGCCTTGTAGAACTTGACGCCGCCGAACAGGTTGTTCAGGTCGGAAATGCCCAGGGCGGGCTGCCCGTCGGCGGCCGCGGCGGCCACCACGTCATCGATGCGGTTGGTGCCGTCGACGACGGAGAACTCGGTGTGCAGGCGCAGGTGGATAAACATCGCCCGATTTTAGGAGGGCGGGCCCCGGTGCTCGCCGGCTCCGGGGTCTGATCCACGCAGCGGCGGAGCGTGCGGGCAGACGGGCCTGCTGCCGGGCCGCCCCAAGGCAGGCCCAGCCCCCCGCGGGGGGCAGCGACCCGCGCAGCGGCGGAGCGTGGGGGCAGACCGGTCAATCGCGCAGCAACTGCAGCACCTCCGAGCGGAACTCGCGGCTGTACAGGATGGCGACCACGATCAGGGTGGCGATCACCATCGCCATGGGCGAGACAAACCACGCCAGCAGAGCGAACGAAAAGTAGTACGCGCGCAGGCCGTCGTTGAAGGTTTCGGCCGCGGCGCCCACCATGGCTGCGGCCCGATCGGCGAACTTGCGGCGGTCGTGCTTGCCGCTGTCAAAGTCCTCCGGCGGCGGCATGGATCCGATCACCAGCGCCACAAAGGTGTACTGGCGCATGCACCACGAAAAGCGGAAGAAGGCGTAAACGAAGATCGCCACCAGCACCAGCACCTTGAACTCGAAGACGATCAGCGTGGTCGCCTGCGCGAACGGGATGCCGCTCATCAGCTCGGTGGCCTTGTCGGTGGTGCCCAGCAGGGCAAACAGGCCGCCGATGACCAGGATAGAGGTGGACGAAAAAAAAGCCGGGGTGTTCGACAAGGTCTGGGTGATCAGGCCGTCGAGCATGCGGGGGTCTCGCGCGGTGGCCTGCGTCATCCAGTAACCGCGGTAGCGGTTGGTGGTGCTCAGCAGGGACGACATGCGCTGGCCCCAGACGCGCGCGAACCAGGCGTAGCCCACCCACAAAGCAAAAAAGCAGACCAGCGCCAGCCAGTCTGCCCAGGGAAGGATGCTGAAGATCTTCATAGGGGGATGTTAGCCCCCACGCTCCGCCGCTGCGCGGGTCGCTGCCCCCCACGGGGGCTGGGCCTGCCTTGGGGCGGCCCGGCGGCTGGCCCGTCGAGCCCTCACGCTCCGTCGCTGCGCGGGTCGCTGCCCTCACGGGGGCTGGGCCTGCCCTGGGGCGGCCCGGCGGCTGGCCCGTCGGCCCCCACGCTCCACCGCTGCGCGGGTCGCTGCCCCCAAGGAGGCAGGTGCTTCAGCCCTTGAACTTGCCCGCCACGGCGGCCACGCGCTCACCGAACTTGCGGGCGGTGTCCACGTCGCCCTGCGGGATCTTGTCGGCACCGGCGTCGGACGGGGCTTGCACCATCAGGCCCACCGAACCGCCCAGGTTGTTGACGTCGTTGCGGGTCGCGGCCAGGGTGTTGGCCGGCATCATGCCCAGGCTGATCCACAGGCCGCCGTGTTGCGAGGCCAGGGTGTTCAGGTAGGCCAGGGTCTGGCCCTTGTCGCCGTTCAGGCTGGCGCTGACCGAGAAACCGGCGAAGAACTTGTCCTGCCAGGCGCGGGTGAACCAGGCCTTGGACGACGCGTCAGCGAACTTCTTGAACTGCCAGCTCGGGCCACCCATGTAGGTGGGCGTGCCGAAGATGATCGCGTCGGCGGCGCCCAGCGTGGCCCAGTCCGCGTCGGACAGGTTGCCGTCGGCGTCGATCGGCAGCAGGTCTGCGTCGGCGCCCGCGGCCACTTCTTGCGCGATGCGCTGGGTGTGACCGTAACCCGAGTGATACACCACCACAACTTTTGCCATTGCTTGACTCCAGAAAATGCGCCGCAGCGCGGGGTTGAGAAAACGAAAAATCCGGTGCGGTTCAAGCCGCGAGATCGAACACCAGCACCTCGGCGTCTGCGCCCTGGTCCAGGCGGATCTGCGACTCGCCCTGCAGCAGCGCCGCGTCACCGCCCTGCAGGCGTTCGCCATTGACCGTCAACGCGCCACGCACCAGGTGCACGTAGGCCTTGCGCGCCGGATCGGTGGCCAGCTCGGCGGCTTCGGCGCCATCGAACAGCCCGGCATAAAGGGCCGCGTCGGCGTGAAGGCTGACCGAGCCCTGCGCGCCATCGGGCGAGGCCACCAGGCGCAGCTGCCCGCGCTTGTCGGCCTCGGCAAAGCTCTTTTGTTCGTAGCCGGGCGCCACGCCCAGCTGGCTGGGCTCGATCCAGATCTGCAGGAAGTGCGTGGTCTCGCCCTGGGCGTGGTTGAACTCGCTGTGCATCACGCCGGTGCCGGCGCTCATGCGCTGCACGTCGCCGGGCGGGATGCCCTTGACGTTGCCCATGCTGTCCTTGTGCGCCAGGTTGCCCTGCAGCACGTAGCTGATGATTTCCATGTCGCGGTGGCCGTGCGTGCCGAAGCCGGTGCCGGGCGCGATGCGGTCTTCGTTGATCACGCGCAGGTTGCCCCAGCCCATCCAGGCCGGGTCGAAATAACCCGCGAACGAAAACGAGTGGTGGCTCTTGAGCCAGCCGTGGTCGGCATAACCCCGTTCCTGGGAGCGTCGAATCTGCATCATGGTGCGGTCTCCGTGGGCGCCGGCATCGGTACCGGCATGAACAGGATTGTGGCGACGCACCCCCAGTGCCGGGTGGTGGCGCTTTGATGGCATCATTCAAACGGGTTGAACGATCAACCCGCCTGAGACCAAAAGAGGAAGCCCATGGCCCACCCGTCGCAACGCGCCGCGCTCTCCCCCGAAAACCTCGGTCTGCTCGAAGCCGTGGCGCGGCTGGGCAGCATGGCCGCCGCCGCGCGCGAGCTGGGCATGGTGCCCAGCGCCCTGACCTACCGGGTGCGCCAGATCGAAGACGCGCTGGACGTGCTGCTGTTCGACCGCAGCGCGCGCCGCGCCCAGCTCACGCCCGCCGGCGCCGAACTGCTGCGCGCCGGCCAGTACCTGCTGGACGAACTGGACGCCGTGGCGCAACGCGTCAAGCGCGTGGCCACCGGCTGGGAACCGCAGCTGACCATCGCGGCCGACGCCATCATCGCCCGCTCGACCCTGTTCGAGCTGTTCGAGGCGTTTTACGCCGAGGGCGCGCCCACCCGGCTCAAGCTGCGCGCCGAAACCCTCTCGGGCACTCAGGAAGCGCTCTACACCGGTCTGGCCGATCTGGCCCTTGGCATCACCGGCGACGCCGCCCACCCGGCCGAAATCCAATCGGCCCCGCTGGGCTCGGTCGAATTCGTGTTCGCCGTGGCACCGCACCACCCGCTGGCGGCGGCGGAACACAAGCTCACCGAAGACGACCGGCGCCCACACCGCGTCGTGGCGGTGGCCGACAGCACCCTGCGCGGCACCGGCATGACACACAACATTTCGCCCGGCCAGGACGTGCTCACCGTGCCCACCATGCAGCACAAGCTCGAAGCGCAGCTGCGCGGGCTCGGCGCCGGCTTCCTGCCGCTGCCGCTGGCCCAGCCCTACATCACCGCAGGGCGGCTGGTGGTCAAGGACGTGCAGCGCCCCGACCGCAACATCCGCCTGCACTACGCCTGGCGCCAGCCGCGCAGCAGCCGCGACACCGGCCGCGCCCTGCGCTGGTGGCTGGACCGGCTGCAGCACCCGGGCACGCGCGACGCCTTGCTGAACAACCACCACCAGACTTGACCCATCGGGGATGGACGACCATCCCGGCGCTGCTACAGTCAACGCACATCCACTCCGAACGGACCGCGACATGACCACCAAGAAGAAGCCCAAAGCCGTCCCCCGTCCCTCCTCGGCGCTTGCGCCGCAAGCCCCGATGCATGTGGCCGTGATCGGAGCCGGCATGGCCGGTGTGGCCGCCGCCCGCACGCTGCTGCAGGCCGGCCACCGCGTCACGCTGATCGAGAAGAGCCGCGGTTTTGGTGGCCGCATGTCCACCCGCCGCACCGAATTCGGCGGGTTCGACCACGGCGCCCAGTACTTCACCGTGCGCGACAGCCGCTTCGCCCGCGCCCTGCTCACCGCCCAGGCGGTGGTGCGCCCCTGGAGCGTGAGCACCGTGCGCGTGCTCGACGAGTTCGGCCATGTGCTGGCCTCTGCCCCGCCGCCGACCGAACCGCACTTTGTGGCCACGCCCGGCATGAGCGGCCTGGTGCACCACTGGGCCCAGCCGATCGCCCACCCCGAACAGTTCGGCGACCTGCCCGCCCGCGCCGTGACCGCGCTGCGCGTGACCCACATCGAACGCGACGCGCTGCACCCCGAACAGTGGCAACTGCGCGCACAAGACAGCGAAGACGGCCAGCAGGTGCTGGGCGGCTTCGACCGCGTGGTGCTCGCCATCCCGCACCAGCAGGCCTACGACCTGCTGCTCGCCTCGGCGCTCGCCCCCAGCTGGCGCCAGAAACTCGCCAGCGTGAACGTCGCGCCCTGCTGGACGCTGATGGTCGCCTACCCCAACGCCATGCAGCCCGGCCTGGGTACGCTGGGCCCGCAGTGGAACGCGGCGCGCAGCACGCACCATCGCATCAGCTGGCTGGCGCGCGAGAACAGCAAGCCCGGCCGCGAACGCATCGAACGCTGGACCGTCCAGGCCAGCCCGGCCTGGTCGGCCAAGCACCTGGAAGACGACGACGAACGCGTCAAGGCCAAGCTGCTCAAGGGCTTTGCCGAGATCACCGGCATCCGCGCCACCCCCAGCCACGCCGTGGTGCACCGCTGGCGCTTTGCCCAGACGCAGGAACCGCTCGGCGCGTCGCACCTGTACGACGCGAAACAGGGCCTGGGTTTGTGCGGCGACTGGTGTCTGGGCCACCGGGTCGAAGACGCTTTTGTGTCCGGTCTGGAACTCGCGCTCGCGATGGTGTGAAATCGGTCGGCGAAGCGCGTTTCGCCGCCGGGCCGCCCCAAGGCGAAACAGCCCCCATGGGGGGCAGCGACCCGCGCCAGCGGCGGAGCGTGGGGGTTCTGTACCGTGGGCGTTTCGCGCCCTCGCCCACCGGCCCGCTGCACGCGGGCTCGCTGGTGGCGGCGCTGGCCAGCTGGCTGGACGCGCGGGCGCACGGCGGCGCCTGGCTGGTGCGCATCGAAGACGTGGACACGCCCCGCTGCGTGCCCGGCGCCGACCGCCTGATCCTCGACCAGCTGGCCACCTGCGGCCTGCACAGCGATGAACCGGTGGTCTGGCAGTCCCAGCGCGGTGCGCTGTACCAGCAGGCGCTGGACCGGCTGATCGCCACGGGCCAGGCCTATCCCTGCGCCTGCTCGCGCAAGGACATCGAGGCCACGCTCACGGCGCAAGGCTTGGTGCGCGAACGCCACCACGCTGCCGTCTACCCCGGCACCTGCCGCCCCGGCCGCGGCGGCTTGCGCGGCCGTACAGCAAGGGCCTGGCGCTTCCTCGTGCCCACGCACAGCACCGTGGACTGGACCGACCAGCAGCTGGGCCCCCAGACCCAGGACGTGGGCACAGAAGTCGGCGACTTCGTACTGAAACGCGCCGACGGCCTCTGGGCCTACCAGCTGGCCGTGGTGGTGGACGACGCAGCGCAGGGCATCACCCATGTGGTGCGCGGAGCCGACCTGACCGACAACACACCGCGCCAGATCCTGCTGCAGCGCGCACTGGGCCTGCCCACGCCAGCGTACCGCCACACGCCGCTGGTGCTGGGCGCCAACGGCGAAAAGCTGAGCAAGCAGAACGGCGCCCTCGCGCTGGACCTGTCCGACCCGGTGGACGCGCTGAACCGGGCCGCAGCCACGCTGGGCCTGCCGCCGGCCAGCGGGTCTGTTCAGGACGTGCTGGCCGGGTGGACACGGGCCTGGGCTTCTACAATCAGCGCCCCGCCCCCAGCCGCCCCGCACATCGCCACGCCATGACCGATCCCCGCCACGCCGAACCGCGCGAACAGCCCGCCGAAGGCACCCACCTGCGCCAGATCAAGAGCTATGTGCTGCGCGCCGGCCGCATGGGCCCGGGGCAGGAACGCGCCTACGCCGAATTCGGCCCGCGCTTTTTGCTGAACTACGACGCCAACCAGCCCCTGGACACCACAGCCGCTTTCGGCCGCAGCGCGCCGCTGATCCTGGAAATCGGTTTCGGCATGGGCGGCGCCACCGCCCACATCGCCCAGGTGCGCCCGGGCGACAACTTCCTGTGCTGCGAAGTGCACGAGCCTGGCGTAGGCGCCCTGCTCAAGCTGTGCGGCGAACAGGGCATCGAGAACATCCGCATCTTCCGCCACGACGCGGTCGCGGTGCTGGACCACCTGCTGCCCGAGCAGAGCCTGGACGGGGTGCACATCTTTTTCCCCGACCCCTGGCACAAGAGCCGCCACCACAAGCGCCGCCTGATCCAGACGCCATTTGTGAACCGCCTCGCCCGCCACCTCAAAACCGGCGGCTACCTGCACCTGGCCACAGACTGGGAGCCGTACGCGCAGCAGATGCTGGAGGTGTTGAGCGCCGAGCCGCTGCTGGCCAACACTGCACCGGCGGGTGGCAACGGTTACGCACCCAAGCCCGACTACCGCCCCCTGACCAAGTTCGAGAACCGCGGCCTCAAGCTCGGCCACGGAGTGTGGGACCTGGTGTTCCGCCGGCTCTGAGCGCGCGCCTCAGTCGCCCGGTTTTTCGTCGGAGCCCAGCACCACATCGGCCGTCTTGCCGATGACCTTGCC
>NZ_JBPCSJ010000093.1:0-3445 GCF_051007235.1 Hydrogenophaga sp.
ACAAGGCACTTCACACGAGAGGCATCATGAAAATCCAATGGCATATCGGGGTCGCGTTGCTCTGCGTGGTGGCCGCGACCACCGCCCACGCCGGCCGGTCGTGCGAGCAGCGGCCGATGACGCCGCAGACGCTGACCCAGGGTCTGGCGCTGGCGCAGCGCACGGCGCAGGCGCTGGACGCGGAGTTCACCCGCAGTGGTGCGCGGGTGGTGGTGCTGGCCCGCGCGGGGCAGGACCTGTCGACGTACGGGCTGCGCTACTCGCACCTGGGCTGGGCCTACAAGACGGCCGAGGGGCCGTGGCGCGTGCTGCACAAGCTCAACCAGTGCGGCTCCGGCGTTGGCGCGCTCTACCGCCAGGGCCTGGGCGAGTTCTTCCTGGACGACCTGTGGCGGCACGAGGCGGTGTGGTCGGTACCGGTGCCCGCGCTGCAGGCGCCGCTGTTGTCGCTGCTGACCGACCCGGTGCGCAGCACGCGTCTGAACGAACGCCAGTACAACCTGGTGTCCTACGCCTGGGGCACGCGCTACCAACAGTCCAACCAGTGGGCCATCGAGACGCTGGCCATGGCGGCCGAGCCGGGCCTCAGCACCCGGACACAGGCCCAGGCCTGGCTGGGCTTCAAGGGCTACCAGCCCAGCACGCTGCACATCGGCGCGCTCACGCGGCTGGGCGCGAGCGCCGGCTCGGCCCACATCCGCTTCGACGACCACCCGAACAGCAAGCGCTTCTCGGACCGCAGCGAGACCGTGACGGTGGACTCGGTGCTGGACTGGCTGCCCCGCAGCGGTCTGGGGTCGGCACCGCAGCGGCTGGCGCTGTGAGCGCTGTGCGGCCCGCGTTCACAATGGCTTCAAACGTCTGCATCTGGAGGACAACACAATGAGCAAAACCCTGCGCCTGTCTGAAAAATGGTTCCACCGCGGCCTGTGGCTGGTGGCTTTCCTGTTCGCCTGGTTCCTGGTGGGGCTGGGCAGCACCATCGTGGGTGACCTGCCGCAGGTGGAAACCTACCGTTCGCTCGACGACTACCTGGACCCGGCGCGCGCACCGGCGGTGAAAGAGGCGATCCTGGTGGCGCAGAAGAACGCCAAGGACGCGCAGGCCGCGCTGGACCAGGCACAGCTGCGCCAGCAGTCGGCCGAGGCCAACAACCGCGCCGCGCGCGAGACCTTCAGCAACTGGCTGGCCACGCGCAAGGCCACGGCGCGGCCCGAGCAGGACGAAGAGCTGATCGCCCGCACCAAGCAGCTGGACGAACTGCGGCAGGCCGAGCGCGACGCGCTGGCGCTGGTGGAACGGCAGCAGCAGGCTGCACTGGACGCGCGCCAGGCCGAAGAGCGCGCCCAGGCCGAACTGCAAAGCCTGCAGGACAGCGCGCGCGACGAATACCTGAGCGAGCAGCGCGCGCAAGAGCTGCGCGTGTTTGGCTACCGGCTGGCGCTCACGCTGCCGCTGCTGGTGGCGGCGGGCTGGCTGTTCGCCAAGAAGCGCAAGACCTCCTCGTGGCCCTTCGTCTGGGGCTTCATTTTCTTCGCGCTGTTCGCCTTCTTCGTTGAGCTGGTGCCCTACCTGCCCAGCTACGGCGGCTACGTGCGCTACAACGTGGGCATTGTGCTCACGGTGATCGGCGGGCGGTACGCCATCACCGCGCTGCAGCGGTACCTGGAGCGGCAGAAGCTGGCCGAAGCGCAGCCGGCCCAGGCGCGCCAGCGCGAGATGGACTACGACCAGGCCCAGGCGCGCATGGCCAAGAACATCTGCCCGGGGTGCGAGCGCACGGTGGACATGAAGGACGGCAAGACCGACTTCTGCCCGCACTGCGGCCTGTGCCTGTTCGACCACTGCGGCCACTGCCACACGCGCAAGAACGCGTTTGCGCGCTACTGTTTTTCGTGCGGCACGGCGGCCGACGCGCCGGCGGTGCCCGTGGTCAACGCGCCCTGAGCGAGGGGCGGGCCGGCGTCACTCGGCGGCGGCTTCGTCGGGCTGGCTGCCCTTGAACTGCGCCACGTCGCGGATGTTCTTCTGCACCGCCACGGCGCCGAACAGGGCCAGCAGGAAGGCCATGGCGTAGAAGCCTTTTTCGCTGGCGGCCAGGGTGGCGTTCCACAGGCCCACGGTCAACAGCAGCACCGCAATGCCCAGCGACACCCAGCACAGGCTGTAGTAGATGCCGGTGACCGGGATGCCTTCGATGCGGTCGCGCACCGACTTCTGCAGCGACACCGCCGAGAACAGGCCGTACATCAGCAGCGTGAAGTAGTAGCCCTTTTCGTTGAGCAGCATCTGCGCGTTCCACAGGCCCATGAGGTAGACCACGGCGCCCACCAGCAAGGCGGCCCAGGATGCGCCGATGAAGGCGCCGGTGGGTCGTTGGGCGGTGTAGGTGGGTGCGGGCATGGGAATCCTCCGGTGTCGTTGTGAGTGGCCGGACTTTACCGGATGCCCGGCGCGGCCTTTTGCTCCTCGCGCACCAGCCGCGCCATGGCCCACAGGCCCAGCGCCGGCCCGATGGCCAGCCAGGGCAGCAGCGCGCCCAGGCTCACGGTTTGCGCCAGTGAAACGAACAGCAGGATGCTCACGATGGAGATGCCGAAGCCGATGCTGTTGGTCAGCGTGAGCACGCTGCCCACGGCCTGCGGCGGTGCGTTGCGCGCGGTGAGGGTGGAGAACTGCGGCGAGTCGCCCGAGACGGTGATGCCCCACAGCACCAGCCAGCCGTAGAACAGCGGCGCGGGCGCGTCCAGGACGAACGGCGTGGCCAGGCAGCACAGGCCGCTGGTGGCCAGCTGCAGCGTGGCCACGCGTGCGCTGCCCCAGCGCAGCGCCACCCAGCCGCCGCCGGCGCAGCCCAGAGCGCCGGCACCCAGCACCCAGAACGCGGCCCATGACAGGTCGGTCCCGCTCAGCCGCGTGGCCAGCACCAGCGGCACCATCACCCACACGGTGTAGAGCTCCCACATGTGGCCGAAGTAGCCCAGCACCGAGGCGCGCACGCGGCCGTCGGTCCACAGCGTGCCCAGGGCGCGCCACTGCAGCGTGGTGACACGGGCCACCGCACCGGGCGGATCGCCCAGGCCGAAGAACAGCAGCAGCCCACCGGCTGCAGCCAGCGCGGCCACGCCCAGCATGAGCGTGGGCCAGGGCAGGCTGCCGCTGAGCGCACGCAACGCATGGGCGCTGGCCGAGCCGAGCACCAGCGCGCCGATCAGCAGGCCCAGCGCAGCGCCCAGGCCTTTCGTGTACCACTGCGCGGCGATCTTCATGCCCACCGGGTAGATGCCGGCCAGGAACACGCCGGTGAGAAAGCGCCAGGCGAGCAGGGCCTCGTAACGCGTGACCATGGCCCACGCCCCCACGGTGCAGCCCGCCCCCGCGAGCGCGCAGAACAGGAACACGCGGCGCGGGGCAAAGCGGTCGGCGATGGCGAGCAGCGCAAACA
>NZ_JBPCSJ010000094.1:0-5908 GCF_051007235.1 Hydrogenophaga sp.
GCGGCCGAACTGGCGGCGCCGGACTTCCGCGAAAAAGCCGTGTCGCTGGTGCTGGCCGGTGGCCTGGTGGGCGCGGTGCTGGGCCCCAACCTGGCCAGCCGCACCCGCAACCTGCTGGACGTGCCGTTCGCCGGTGCCTACCTGGCGCTGGCCGTGGTGGCGCTGCTGTCCATGGCCATCATGTCGTTTCTGAAGTTTCCGCCGCTGCCGCCCAAGAAGGCCGGCGCCGACACCGGGCGTCCGCTGTCGGTGATCGTGCGCCAGCCGGTGTTCATGGTTGCGGCCATCGGTGCCGCGCTGGGTTACGGGGTGATGAACCTGCTGATGGCCGCCACCCCGCTGGCCATGCAGGTCTGCGGCTTCGAGTTCAGCGACGCCGCCCTGGTGCTGGAGTGGCACGTGATCGGCATGTTCGCGCCGGGCTTTTTCACCGGCCACCTCATCAAGCGCTTTGGCACGCTCACCATCATGGGCGTGGGCGTGCTGCTCAACGCGCTGTGCATCGTCATTGCCCTGACCGGCGTGGAGCTGCACCAGTTCCTGATCGCGCTGTTCCTGCTGGGCGTGGGCTGGAACTTCCTGTTCACCGGCAGCACCACGCTGTCGCTGCAAGCCTACAGACCTGAGGAAAAAGACCGCGCACAGGCCGCCATCAATTTCTTTGTTTTCGCCACCATGGCGGTCACCTCGTTCGCCTCCGGCGCCCTTGTCACCACCCAGGGCTGGGCCCTGTTGAACGTGGGTTCGCTGGTGCCCGTGGCCCTGACCGGCGTGGCGCTGGGCTGGCTTGCCTGGCTCAAGCGCCAAGCCCACAATTGAGAAGCACCCCTGCGCCGCTGCGCGGCGTCCCCCCGCAAGGGGGACCACGCCAGTGGCCCGGCCAAGCCGGTTCCACGGCGTGCGCTGGAGGGTGTTTCCTCTTGCCTGCGTCGCGTCACACGTGCAAGGCATCATCGGATCTCAACTTTTCGGGAGAAATCACATGGGTCTTTTGGATTCGGTACTGGGCGCGGCCCTGGGTAGCCAGCAAGCTGGCCAGGCGCAGGGTGGTGCGGGCGGCATCGACCCGCAGGTGCTCATGGGCATCGTCGGCGCGCTGATGAACAACGCCGGAGGCCTGCAGGGCATCCTGGCCAAGCTGCAGCAGGGCGGTCTGGCCGATGCCGCCGCGTCGTGGGTGGGCACGGGTGCGAACCAGCCCGTGTCGGCCGACGCCCTGGGCGGCGCCCTCGGCCCGGACCTGATGGGCATGATCGCCCAGCAACTGGGCGGCAATGAGCAACAGGCCGCCGGCACCCTGGCAGACGTGCTGCCCGGTCTGATCGACCAGTTGACACCACAAGGCCAGCTGCCGGCCGACAACGGCATGGGCGCGCTGGGTTCGCTGCTGGGCGGCAGCGACGGCAAGCTGGACGCCGGCGACCTGATGGGCATGCTGGGCGGGCTGATGAAGCGCTGAAGTAAAAGGCCCCCACGCTCCACCGCTGCGCGGGTCGCTGAGCAGGACGCTGCCAGAGTCAGCGTCACTTTGCGCCGTCCGGACGTGCGCAGGCACGTCCAGAGCCGCGGCGCAAAGCCCCTCGGGGGCTGGGCCTGCCTTGGGACGGCCCGGCGGCTGGCCCGTTGCAAACGCGGCGCGCATCGGGTCCAGGGCACCGCCGGGCCGGCTTTGCCGGACGGCCAGTGCCGCCCCCTTGAGGGGGCGGCGCGGAGGACCGCAGAGGTGTTCCTGTTCAGGCGGGTGCGAAGCCGTCCAGCCAGGTCTTGAGCGCGCCGTAGGCGGCCGAGGGATCGGCCTCGTTGAAGATTTCGTGGAACTGGCCGTCCAGGCACTGGCTGGTGACCACGTTCCGCGGCGCCACGCTGGCAAAGGCGCGGCTGCCGTCGGGCCGCACCAGGCGGTCGGCGCCGGCGTACAGCAGCAGGGTGGGCACGGTCCAGCCAGGAGCAGCGGCCACCACGGGCGGGCCGTTGGCGTCGATGAAGCGCGCCAGCCGCGCCGAAATGCGGTCGTGCACCCGCTTGTCTTTGCGGTAAGCGTCCACCACGGCCGCGTCGTGCGAGATCCGGCGCGGGTCCAGCCCGTTGGAGAGCGTGAAGTCGGGCGCCCAGCGGTACAGCAGGGCGATCAGGCGCTTGTTCAGGGGGCCGATGCCCGCGTCCAGCGCGGGCGAGGACAGCACCAGCCCATCCACCGGCGCGGAACCCCGCAGCACCCAGGTGGCCGCCACCACGCCGCCCATGCTGTGGCCCAGCAGGACGATCGGGCAGGCCCAGGGCTGGGCGATGTGGCGGCGCGTGTCGTCCAGCACTTCGTCCAGGTCGTCCAGCAGGGCGTCGTCGTCGGGCAGCACGCCGCGCGCGCCGCCCGAATCGCCATGGCCGCGCTGGTCGTAGGCGCGCACCGCAAAACCCCACTCGTTCAGTCGCTGGGCCAGCGGGTCGTAGCGCCAGGCGTGTTCGCCCAGGCCGTGCACGATCAGCACCACGGCGCGCGGGCGGCGGCGGCTGGGCAGCGGCCAGTCGAACAGCGCGACGTTCAGCCCGTCGCGCAGCGTGAACGGGGCCTGGGTGGTGTCCACACCCATGGCGCTCAGGGCATGCGCGCGATGACCTGCGCCACCGAAGCGGTGAGGCGTCGCGCGTAGTCCAGGTGCAGGAACTCGTTGGGTCCGTGCGCGTTGCTCTTGGGCCCGAGCACGCCGCAGACCATCATCTGTGCCTTCGGGAAGCCCTGGCTGAGCAGGTTCATCAGCGGGATGGTGCCGCCCTGGCCGATGCTGCCGCAGCCGGCGCCGAAGTGGGCCAGAGAAGCGTCGTCCAGCGCCGCGTCGAACCACGGTGTGGTGCTCGGCGCGTTCCAGCCAGTGGCCGCGCTCAGGCCCTCGAACGTGACCTTGGCCTGGTAGGGCGCGTTGTCTTCCAGCAGGGTCTTGAGCTGCTGCACCGCGCTGGCCGCGTCCACCAGCGGTGGCAGCCGCAGGCTGAGCTTGAAGGCGGTGTAGGGGCGCAGCACGTTGCCGGCGTTGCCGATGTCGGGGAAGCCCTCGGCGCCGGTGACCGACAGCGTGGGCCGCCAGGTGCGGGCCAGCAGGGCTTCGACCGGGTCGGTGGTGGTGGGCAGGGCGAACACCGTGGAGCCACCACAGTCGTGGTGCGCCCAGTGGAAGCGCTTGTACAGCTCGTCGCCCAAAATCGCGGCCGTGGCCTGCGCCTGCGCCAGCCGCTCGGCCGGCACCTCGCAATGGAAGCTGGCCGGCAGCAGGCGGCCGGTGCCGCTGTCTTCCAGCCGGTCCAGCACCTGGCGCATGATGCGGAAACTCGACGGCACCAGCCCCGAGGCGTCACCCGAGTGGATGCCTTCGGTGAGGATTTCGACCTTGAGCACGCCGCTGGCCATGCCGCGCAGGCTGGTGGTCATCCACAGCTGGTCGTAGTTGCCGGCGCCGCTGTCCAGGCACACCACCAGGCCCACGTCGCCCAGACGGGTGCGCAGCGCGTCCACATAGGGCAGCAGGTCGGCCGAGCCGCTTTCTTCGCAGGTTTCGATCAGCCCGACGATGCGCGGGTGCGCCACGCCCTGCGCCTTGAGCGCCTGGATGGCGGTGATGGCGGCGTAGACCGCGTAGCCATCGTCGGCGCCGCCGCGGCCGTAGAGCTTGCCGTCGTCGATCTTGGGTGTCCACGGGCCCAGGTCGCTGCGCCAGCCGCTGAATTCGGGTTGTTTGTCCAGGTGCCCGTACATCAAGACAGTCTGCCCCGACGCCGGAGCGGGCGTACCGTCCTGGCCTTCGCTGGCGGGCACCTCGAAGAACAGCACCGGTGTGCGCGGTTTCCCCTGCGCGTCGTTCAGGCGCAGCACCTCCAGCTGCAGCCCGGGCACCTGCTGGGCGCGCACCCAGTCGGCGGCGTTCTGGAGCACGCGGTCGAGCAGGCCGTGGGCGGCCCAGTCGGGGTCGAACATGGGGGACTTGGCCGGCACCGCGATGTAGCGCAGCAGCTCGGGCACGATGCAGTCTTGCCAGGCGGCGTCCACCTGGGTCTGCAGGGTCTGGGCGTCCAGCGCGAGGGCGGCGGTGGGCAGTCGGGCGTTCATGGCGGACCTTTCCGGAAGAGCAACCAAAGCGGCTCAGTATAGGCAGGCCGCCATGGCCCTGAACCCCTTCCGGTTGGCCAGGCGACACGCCCCACACGGCAGGCCGGGCCAGCGCGACCAATGAAGCCTGGGTGGGCGCGGCGGGCCAGGCCGCGCCGCATGGGCGCTCCCCTTGGCGCAGCCGCCCGCGCTCAGCGGGCGTTCAGCTGGAAGGTGGCCACCACGGCGGCGAGCTTGCTGGCCTGTTCGCGCAGGTTCTCGGCGGCCGCCGCGCTCTCTTCCACCAGCGCCGCGTTCTGCTGCGTCATCTGGTCGAGCTGGCCGACCGCGCGGTTGACCTGTCCGATGCCTTCGCTCTGCTCGTTGGCGGCGGTGGTGATGTCGTTGATGAAGGCCGAGATTTTTTGCGCGTGCGTCACGATCTCGCCGATCGTCTGGCCGGCTTCGGCCACCAGCTGGGTACCGGCTTCGACCTTGTCCACGCTGGCCCCGATCAGCACCTTGATCTCCTGGGCCGCTTCGGCGCTGCGGCGCGCGAGGTTGCGCACCTCGCCGGCCACCACGGCAAACCCGCGACCGGACTCCCCGGCCCGCGCGGCTTCCACCGCGGCGTTGAGCGCCAGGATGTTGGTCTGGAACGCGATGCCGTCGATCACGCCGATGATGTCGCCGATCTTGCGCGAGCTGTGGTTGATCTCGTCCATGGTGGACACGACCTGCCCCACCACCTGTCCGCCGCGCGCGGCCACATCGGCGTTGGCCGCGGCCATGGCGCTGGCCTGGCGTGCGCTGTCCACGCTCTGGCCGACCATGCCGTTGATCTGTTCCAGGCTGCTGGCGGCCTGCTGCAGGCTGCCGGCCGCCTGTTCGGTGCGGTTGGACAGGTCCTGGTTGCCCGACGCAATTTCGACGCTGGCGCTGCCGATGCTGTTGGTGCTGTTGCGCACCTCGCCCACGATGCGCGCGAGCGACGCCTGCATCATGCCCAGCGCGTGCATCAGCGCGGTCAGCTCGTCCTTGCCCTGGGTCTGCACGGGCTGCGTCAGGTCGCCCTTGGCGATGGACGCCGCCAGGTTCTGCGCCGCGTTCAGCGGCTGGCAGATGCTCTGCATGTTGGCCAGCGTGGTCGGCACCACCACGAACATGGCCACCCCCACGGCGATGGCGAAACCGATCAGCGTGGCGCGGGCGGTGCGCTCCTCGTCGGCCTGCAGCGCCGCGGCCTCGGCGGCGATGATGGTCTCGACCTTCTTCATGTCCGCCTCCAGCACCGCGTAGCGCTCGTGCGCACGCTCCAGCATGCGGTTGGCCACGGTGGCGCTGTCGTAGCCCCCGCTCTGCATGTTGTTGACCACCGGCTCCACCGCGGCCTCGTAGGCGACCAGGTTCTTTTCCAGGCCTTCGAGCACCACGTTGTCCTCGTCGGGTTCGCCTTGCTGCATGTGCTGGATCTGCTCGCGCACCGCCTTGCGGGCCTTGCCCCAGTTCATGTGCGCCAGCGACAGCTGTTCGGGTGATTCGTACTGGATCACCATTTCTTTTTCGTACCGGCCCAGCTCGGCCAGCGCCAGGCGCAGGCGCGACAGCGTCTTGGTCTCCTCGAACGCGTGGTTCACGAACTCGTGGCTGATGGCCTGCAGGTTCTGCATGCCCCACAGGCCCGCGCCCCCCACGCCCAGCAGCAACGCCAGCACCACGCCGATGGCACCCACCATGCGCACGCGGATGGAGAACAGCCGCATCATTGGTTGCAGGCCCATGTCACAAACTCCTTGACCGGTTCGAACCGTGGCGCGCTCAGGCGCGCGCCGT
>NZ_JBPCSJ010000095.1:0-6416 GCF_051007235.1 Hydrogenophaga sp.
TGCCGTGCAGGTCGTCGATCTCGGCCTGGCTGAAGCCGGCGGCGCGGCGCGCGCCTTCGTTGAACGGCGGTTTCAGGCGCGGCGCAGCGTGGGTGCGGGCCAGCACGCGGTAGTGCGTGATCGGGTCCAGTCGCTGGCGTTCGCAGAGCCAGCCGTACCAGCGGTTGCCGATGGCCACGTGGCCGATCTCGTCGCGCAGGATGATGTTCAGAATCTCGACCGCGCGCTGCGCCGCAGGTGTGCCGACCTTGCGCAGACGGGCCTGGATCAGCGGCGTGGCGTCCAGCCCGCGCGCTTCCAGCGTGCGCGGCACCAGGGCCATGCGCGCGGTGATGTCGTGTTGCGTCTTCACGCACATCTCCCACAGCCCGTTGTGGGCCGGGCAGTCACCATAGTCAACACCCAGGCTCTGCAGGTGGGCACGCAGCAGACCGAAATGTGTTGCCTCCTCGTAGGCCACCCGCAGCCAGTCGCGGTAGAAGTCCAGCGGCATGCCGGCAAAGCGCCAGGCCGCGTCCAGCGCGAGATCGATGGCGTTCAGTTCGATGTGGCAGACCGCGTGCAGCAGCGCGGCCAGGCCGTCGGGGGTGTAGGGCGATCGGTGCGGCACCTCCATCGGGGGTACCAGCCGGGGCAGGTCGGGGCGGCCGGGCAGCGGGGTGTCCTCGGGCGGGGCCAGCACCGCCTGGGGCGCCATGGCCCGTTCGAGGGTGGCGTCGTCGGGCAGCGACGCCAGCGCCCGCCACACAGCGTGCGCAGCCGCGGCCTTGGCGGCCGGGTCGCGCAGGCACAGGGCGTCCAGGGCGCGGGCGCGCAGGCTCGGTTCAGGGCGTTCGGCAGAGGGCATCCCTACAATTCTAGGTTTGCACTTTCCCGGCACTGGAGACAAGCGATGGCGATTTACGAACTCGATGGCGTGGCCCCCCGCGTGGCACCGTCGGCCTGGGTGGCCGACAACGCACAGGTCATGGGCGACGTGGTCATCGGCGAGCACGCCAGCGTCTGGTTCGGGGTGACGGCCCGGGGCGACACCGACGCCATCACCATCGGCGCGGGCAGCAACGTCCAGGACGGTTCGGTGCTGCACGCCGACGATGGCGTACCGCTGACCATCGGCGAGAACGTGACCGTGGGGCATCAGGTCATGCTGCACGGCTGCACCATTGGCGACGGTTCGCTGATCGGCATCGGGGCCATCGTGCTCAACGGCGCACAGATCGGCAAGGGCTGCCTGGTGGGCGCGGGTTCGCTGGTGACCGAGGGCAAGGTGTTCCCCGACGGTTCCATGATCCTGGGCAGCCCGGCTCGGGTGGTCAAAAGCCTGAGCCCGGAGCAGATCGAAGGCCTGCGCCAGAGCGCGCTGCACTACCAGCACAACGCCGAACGCTTCCGGCGGGGCTTGAAAAAGATCGCTTGATCCCGATCTGCGAACGTTGATTTTTCTGAAAGCACAGCGTGTCCGAACTCCACAAATTCCTGTTTGAAGGCCTGCCGGTGCGCGGCATGCTGGTGCGCCTGACCGACAGCTGGCAGGAGATCCTGCGCCGTCGCCAGCAGGCCGGCGGCTACCCGGCGGCCGTGACCGAGCTGCTGGGCGAGATGACCGCCGCGGCCACGCTGATGCAGGCCAACATCAAGTTCAACGGCGCACTGATCCTGCAGGTGCAGGGCGACGGCCCGGTCAAGCTGGCCGTGGCCGAGGTGCAGCCCGACCTGACGCTGCGCGCCACCGCCACCGTGACCGGCGAGGTGGCCGCGGACGCACCGCTGTCGCACATGGTCAATGTGAACAACCAGGGCCGATGCGCCATCACGCTGGACCCGAAGGACCGCAAGCCTGGCCAGCAGCCCTACCAGGGCGTGGTGCCGCTGTTCGGCGACCGCCACGAGAAGCTGGAAAAGCTCAGCGAGGTGATCGAGCACTACATGCTGCAGAGCGAGCAGCTCGACACGCGCCTGGTGCTGGCGGCCAACGACGAGGTGGCCGCGGGCCTGCTGATCCAGCGCCTGCCGCTGCAGGGCGAGGCCAACCTGTCCGGCGCGGGCGCGGTGGCCAAGGACGAGGACCAGATCGGCCTGAACGAGGACTACAACCGCATCGCCATCCTGGCGGCCAGCCTCAAGCGCGAGGAGCTGCTGACCCTGGACGCCGAGACCATCCTGCGACGCCTGTTCTGGGAAGAGGACGTGCGCCGCTTCGAGCCGCAGATGGGGACCGACGGACCGCGTTTTGCCTGCACCTGCTCGCGCGAGCGCGTGAGCAACATGCTGCGCAGCCTGGGCCGTGAAGAGATCGAATCCATCATCGCCGAACAGGGCCAGGTCGAAGTCGGCTGCGACTTCTGCGGTGCCCAGTACCGCTTTGATCCCGTGGATGCCGCGACGGTGTTTTTGCAGCCGGCCAGCCAGCCACCGGGAACACCTGGCATTCACTGAGCGCTTTCTGGCGCGCGTGCCCGTCTCCAGGGACGCCGTGGAACCGGCTTTGCCGAGCCACAGGCGTCGTCCCCCCGCCGGGGGGAAGCGGCGTCAGCCGCGCAGGGGGGCATCCAGAATGTCGTGACAGGCGCCCATGGTGTGGTAGTCCACCTTGCCGGCCGGGCTCTTCTCGTCCGAATACTTGCGGTTGTCGGCCGTGAGGATGCGCCACCAGGCGCCGTGCTCGTGGTCCACGAAATGGCGCCATGCATAGGCCCATAGGTGATCGTACGCGGCCCAGTAGCGCTGTTCGCCCGTGACCACCGCCAGCCGCGCCGCGGCGGCCAGCGACTCGGCCTGCACCCAGAAGTACTTGTCGCTGTCGCAGACGCTGCCGTCGGGCGCGAAGCCGTAGTACAGGCCGCCGTGTTCGCCGTCCCAGGCCTTGTGCAGTGCGGTGTCGAAGAAGTGGCGCGCACGGTCCACCAGGGCCGGGTTGGGGCGGCGTTCGTGCAGCTGCAGCAGCAGCTTGGTCCACTCGGTCAGGTGGCCGGGCTGGAAGCCCCAGGGCCGGAAGATGTTGGTCTTGTCGTCCTTGTTGTAGTCCCAGTCCACCGACCAGTCGGCCCAGTAGTGCTCCCACACCAGCCCATCGGCCAGCGCGGCCTGCCGCACCGTGATGTGTTCGGCCAGCAGGGCGGCGCGGTCCAGGTAGCGGGCGTCCTGTGTGGCGTCAAAGGCCGCCAGCAGCGCTTCGCACAGGTGCATGTTGGCGTTCTGGCCGCGGTAGGGCAGCAGCTGCCAGTCGGGCGTCGCTTCGTCGGCGTACAGGCCGTGCGCCGGTTCCCAGAAGCGTTGTTCCAGCAGGTCGAAGGTCTGTGCGATGCCGGCATGGGCGCCGGTCACGCCGGCCATGTGTGCGTGCGCGTGGGCCAGCAGCACGAAGGCCAGGCCGTAGGCGTGGTTGGTGCCGTCCAGCACGCGGGCCTGTCCGTCGCGCCAGTCGAGTTGCCAGGCGTAGCCGCCGGTCTCGGTGTTGCGGTGCACCGGCAGGAAGTCGAAGGCTTGCTGCAGCGCCTGGCGGGCCATATCGCCGCCCAGGCCGCGGCGCACCGCCATGCCCAGCGTCACCACGTAACGCGTGCTGCTGACGAGGTGGCGTGTGTGGGCGTCGTAGACGCTGCCATCGTCGCGCAGGAAGTGGTACAGACCGCCGCTGGCATCGATGGCGCGCGGGAGGTAAAAGCCCAGCGTGTCTTCGATGTGCGCGCGCAGGAAGGCGGGGCTGCGGAAATCGGGCAACGGGTTGGCGGGGATCATGTTCAGGCTTGGGTGGATCGCTGTTGCAACAATTGGGTGAAGAGCTTGTGTTCACAGTCCGGGTCGCTGCACTTCTCGCAGTTCCAGGGGCGGCGCCCCTGTTCCCAGCGGGCGTCTTGCGTTGTCAGGGGCCGTTGCAGCGCGGTGCCGATGGCTCGCAGGGCTTGCTGCACGCGCAGCGCCAGCGGGCCGTACAGGGTCTGGAACGGAATGCCGACGGCTTGTAACTCGCGGCGCAGCACGGTGTCAGTGGCGGCGCGCACCGCCGGGCCGTCGCGGAACAGGCCGTCGGGGACCCAGGGCAGGTCCAGGCCCATCAGCAGGGTCAGACCGTAGCGGCGCTGCTGTTCGATGGCCGCTGGCCAGAGCGAGCGGTCGGCAAAGTACAGCTCGCTGTAGGCCGCGATCACCAGGGCTGTGGTGTCGGCCAGGACCACCTGAGTCTCTGCGTCGTGGGTTGCGGCCTCGATCGCATCGGTCTGCGCGCGCGCGCGCGCCACCTGTTCGTGCGCCTGGGGCGCGCGACCCTGCGCCTCGCACCAGCTGCGCAGTTGTTCGGAAACGAGGGTGCAGGTGAGGCCCTGTGCCTGCAGCAAGGGCTGCAGCGCTTGCGCCAGGGTGGTCTTGCCGGAGGATTCGCCGCCGAGCAGGGTGACGGTCAGGGCCATGACGCGGCGTCAGGGCTTGCTCTGGGCGATCTGGACGAAGATTTCGTTGGGCTTGACCATGCCCAGGTCCTGGCGGGCGAGTTCCTCGACCATGTCCAGACCTTCCTGCAGATCGTTCACTTCGCTGGCGATCTGCTCGTTGCGCTGCTTGGCTTCGCGGTTGGCCACTTCCAGCGCGGCCAGCTCCTGCTTCATCTGGCCGACCTGCGTCACACTGCCGCGGCCAAACCACAGCTGCGCATGCAGCACGAGCAGCAGCGCGATCAGCAGGGCAGGGACGAAGCGGTGTGCCATGGCAGGTGGTCAGTGCTCAAATCTCGCGCCGCATGCCGTCCAGTACACACCGTGGAACCGGCTTCGCCGGGCCACTAGTGTGGTCCCCCCGCCGGGGGGAAGACTCGAAGCGGCGCAGGAGGGCTTCACTTCAGGTTGTAGAACGCGGCACGGCCGGGGTACACGGCCACGTCGCCCAGGTCTTCTTCGATGCGCAGTAGCTGGTTGTACTTGGCCATGCGGTCCGAACGCGACAGCGAACCGGTCTTGATCTGGCCGGCGTTGGTGCCCACGGCGATGTCGGAGATCGTGCTGTCTTCGGTTTCACCCGAGCGGTGCGAGATCACCGCGGTGTAGCCGGCGCGCTTGGCCATCTCGATGGCGGCAAACGTTTCGGTCAGGGTGCCGATCTGGTTGATCTTGATCAGGATCGAGTTGGCGATGCCCTTGTCGATGCCTTCTTTCAGGATCTTGGTGTTGGTGACGTACAGGTCGTCGCCCACCAGCTGCACCTTCTTGCCCAGGCGATCGGTCAGCACCTTCCAGCCGTCCCAGTCGCCTTCGGCCATGCCGTCTTCGATGGAGATGATGGGGTACTTGTCGGCCCAGGTGGCCAGCATGTCGGTCCACTGCTCGGCGGTCAGGGCGATGCCGCCTTCGCCTTCGAGCACGTACTTGCCGTCCTTGTAGAACTCGCTGGCGGCGCAGTCCAGGCCCAGAGCGATCTGGTCACCGGCGGTGTAGCCGGCCTTGTCGATGGCCTGCAGGATCAGTTGCAGTGCGGCTTCATGGTTCTCGACCGACGGTGCAAAACCGCCTTCGTCGCCCACGGCGGTGCTGATGTGCTTGTCGTGCAGGATGGCCTTGAGGGCGTGGAACACTTCAGCACCCCAGCGCAGGGCTTCGCGGAACGACGGTGCGCCCACGGGGATGATCATCAGCTCTTGCAGGTCGAGCGAGTTGTTGGCGTGCGCGCCGCCGTTGATGATGTTCATCATCGGCACGGGCATCTGCACGGCGCTCATGCCGCCGAAGTAGCGGTACAGCGGCAGGCCGGCTTCTTCGGCGGCGGCGCGGGCCACGGCCATCGACACGGCCAGCATGGCGTTGGCGCCCAGGCGGCCCTTGTTCTCGGTGCCGTCCAGGTCGATCAGGGTCTTGTCCAGGAAGGCCTGCTCGGAGGCGTCCAGGCCCAGCACGGCTTCGCTGATCTCGGTGTTGATGTTTTCAACGGCCTTGAGCACGCCCTTGCCCAGGTAACGGCTCTTGTCACCGTCGCGCAGCTCGATGGCTTCGCGGCTGCCGGTGGACGCGCCCGACGGCACGGCCGCACGGCCCATCACGCCGGACTCCAGCAGCACGTCGCATTCGACGGTGGGGTTGCCACGGCTGTCCAGGACTTCACGGCCGACGATATCAACGATTGCACTCATGGTTTCTACCTTTGGAACAAGTCAAAAAACAAATCGGAACGGGCGCTCAGGCGCCCTCAACGGCGAACATGCGGATCGAACCCGCTCCCTCGCGAAGGGTGCGCGCGTGGGTGTAGGTTTCGGAGTGGTAGTAGGCCTGTGCGGTGGCGATGTCCTTGAACTTCAGCACCACGACCCGCTGCGGATGCCAGTCGCCTTCGAGCGGTTCGACGCGGCCACCGCGGACCAGCACTTCGGCGCCAAACTCCTGCATGGCGCGCGAGCTCCACTCGCGGTAGACCTTCATCTGCGCTTCGTCGGTGAC
>NZ_JBPCSJ010000096.1:0-7749 GCF_051007235.1 Hydrogenophaga sp.
TCAAGCAGCAGTTCGACGAGCTGCACAAGGTGCGCTACGGCACCTCGGCCCCCCAGGAACCGGCCGACCTGGTGAGCCTGCGCGTGACCGTGCTGGGCACCATGAAGAAGCCGCCCAAGCACAGCGTGGCCGCCGGCACCGCCACGCCCGACGCGGGTGCGGTGCGCGCGGTCAAGCCGGTGTACTTCCGATCCAGCGGCTGGGCCGACACCCCGGTCTACAGCCGCGACCGCCTGCTGGCGGGCAATGAGATCACGGGCCCGGCCCTGATCGAGGAACACGCTTCGACCACCGTGGTGCAGCCCGGCGACGCGCTGCGCGTGGACGAACTCGGCAACCTGCAGATCGCGATTGGCTCTGACCGTTCCTGAACGGGCGCTTCCAGGAGAACACATGAACACCCACACCACACCCCAGGTCGTCGATGCCGTCACCGTCGAAATCATCCGCAACGGCCTCTACGCCGTGACGGAGGAGATGAAGACCAACCTCACGCGCACCGCCTACAACCTCATCATTTACGAGGCGCTGGACTTCACGGTCGGCCTGTTCACCAGGGAAGGCGACACGGTTTCCATTGGTCTGGGCCTGCCCATGTTCATCCGCGGCATGTCCGAAACGGTGAAGGCCAAGATCAGGCACTTCGGCTACGACAACATCAAGCCCGGCGACATCCTGGTCACCAACGATGCGTACACCACCGGCAGCCACCTGAACCACTTCACGTTCACGATGCCGATCTTCCACGAGGGGAAGCTCGAAGGCTTCACCTGCTGCATGGCGCACTGGCTGGACGTGGGTGGCACGCTGGGCAACGTCACCACCGACATCTTCAGCGAAGGCATCCAGATCCCGATCCTGAAGTACCAGCGCGAAGGCGTGGTCAACCAGGACCTGATCGACATCATCGCCATGAACGTGCGCCTGGCCGAGCGCGCCCTGGGCGACCTGCGCGCGCAGATCACCGCCATCACCACCGGCGAGCGCCGCTATGTGGAACTGCTGCAGCGCTACGGTGCCGAGGCGGTGAACGCGTCCATCCAGCAGATCATGGATTCCAGCGAGGCCGTGGCACGCAAGAACACGCTGTCCATCCCCGATGGCGTGTACGAGGCCGAGTCCTTCATGGACGACGACGGCCTGGAGATCGGCAAACGCATCCCCATCCGCGTCAAGGTCACGGTGAGCGGCGACGAGATGACGGTGGACCTGTCGGACGTGAGCAAGCAGGTGCGCGGCTTCTACAACAGCGGCTTCACCACCGGCATCGCCTGCGCGCAGGTGGCCTACAAGTGCCTGACCACGCCCACCGACTACCCGGTCAACGACGGCTCGTTCCGCCCGCTGAAAGTCATCATGCCCATGGGCACGGTGATCAGCGCCGAGCGCCCTTACCCGATGCGGGTGTGGATGACCTTCCCGATGACGGTGATCGACACCATCTTCAAGGCGCTGGCGCCGGCCATTCCGCACCGCTCCATCGCCGGGCACCACGCCGACCTGGTGTTCCCCAACATCCACGGCATCAGCCCGGAAGACGGTCGCCTGTTCATCGTCGGCATCGGTCCGCTGGGCGGCGGCTGGGGCGCCAAGAGCACCGAAGACGGCGTGTCGGTCACGGTCTGCATCAACGACGGCGACACCCACAACAGCCCGACCGAGCAGCTCGAATCCAAGTACCCGGTGCTGGTGGAGAAGTACCAGATCCGCCAGGACAGCGCGGGTGCCGGCCGCCACCGCGGCGGCCTGGGCGCCGAGATGGTGGTGCAGGCCTTGAGCCCCTTCACCGTGACCACCCGCATCGACCGCGTGCACTGCAAGCCCTGGGGTCTGGAAGGCGGCGGCGACGCCATGGGCAACGGCCTGGCCGTGCGCCACAAAGGGGAGTGGAAAACCGACCACGCCAACGCCAAGATCTTCAACGTGCGGCTGGAGCGCGGCGACGCATACAAGATGCTCTCGGGCGGCGGTGGGGGCTTCGGCAGCCCGCTGGAACGCGACCTGGACCTGGTGGCCGAGGACGTGCGCGAAGGCTATGTCAGCGCCCAGGTCGCGCGCGAGGTCTACCAGGTGGCGCTGGACAGCCACGGCCGGGTGGACCACGCCGCGACCCAGGCCCTGCGCAGCGGCCAGGCCACCGCCGCGGCCGAAGACCTGGCCTGGGACGGCCAGTGAGCACCGCCGTGGCCGACCCGCGCGCCGAACGCCTGGCGAACCTGTGGAGCCGGCTCTCGGCCCAGCACGTGACGCTGGGCGCCGGCTGCGGCTGCATGACGGGCGGGGTCAGCGTCTCGCTGGAAGACTTCGAACTCGACATCGCCGACTACCTGTGGGCCGAGAGTGAGCGCCTGGGCGAGGCGGCGGTGGTGGCCTTCTTGCTGCAGCCCGGGGCCATCGATCAGCAAACCAAGCCGGTGATGCATCTGCTGACCCGGCTGGAAGAGGGCGAGGCCGACGAGGCCGTGGCCGACTGGCTGCTCAGCCGCCTGGCGCGCACGCTGGACTCGTTCGCCAAGCTGCACGGCCCGTCGTCGGTCTGAAACGAAGCCCGTAGCCATGGCCTTCATCCTGCCCCCTCTGGACAACGGCGACAGCGCCGATCCGGCCGTTCGCGTGCCCATCACCGTGCTCACCGGCTTCCTGGGCAGCGGCAAGACCACCCTGCTCAACCGCCTGCTGCGCGAGCCGGACATGCACGGCACGGCGGTGGTCATCAACGAATTCGGCTCGGTGGGCCTGGACCACGATCTCGTGGACCACACGCAGGAAAACATGGTGCTGCTGGCCAACGGCTGCATCTGCTGCACCGTGCGCGGCGATCTGGTCGACGCTTTCGAGCGCCTGGCGCAGAGCCCCGAAGCCCAGCGCGGCGAACTGCGCCACGTGGTGGTGGAAACCACCGGGCTGGCCGACCCGGCGCCCATCCTGCACACGCTGATGGGTGACGCCCGCCTGGCGCGCCACTGGCGGCTGGCCGGTGTGGCCTGCACGGTGGACGCCTTCAACGCCACGGCCACACTGGACCAGCACCGCGAGGCGGTGAAACAGGCCGCCGTGGCCGACCGCCTGCTGCTGACCAAGACCGATCTGGTGCCGCCTGAGCTGCTGGCGCCGTTGAGCGAGCGCCTGCGCGCCATCAACCCGCTGGCGGCCATCACCACGGAACCCGATGGCGCCTTGCAGGCGCTGCTGGGTCTGCTGGACCGGCCCAGCGCTGCGCGGGTGGCCGTGCAGACCGAGCCCGACAGCACGCGCTCGTTTTTCTTTCCGGTCAGCGCGCCGGGGCAGCACGACCCGAACCGGCACGACGACCACATCCGCTCGCACGTGATCGTGCGGGACCAGCCGCTCTCGCGCGAAGGTTTCATGGCCTGGCTGGACATGATCGCGGCCATGCGCGGCGACGACCTGCTGCGCGTCAAGGGCATCGTGCAGCTGGCCGACGACCCGGAGCACCCGATGGTGATCCACGGGGTGCAGCACCTGTTCCACCCGCCCCAGACCCTGGCGCGCTGGCCCAGCGAGGACCGGCGCAGCCGAATCGTGTTCATCACCCGCGACATCGATGCCGACGACATCGACGCGACCCTGCGCATTTTTGAAAGACGCCGCGCCCGCGGCACCCGCCCCGCCCCACCTGTTTGAATGTCACAAGGAGACAAGACCATGATGAAAAGACGCATCGCCTGTGCCGTGCTGGGCCTCAGTGCCCTGGCCCCCGCCTGGGCGCAAGGCAAATTCCCCGAGGGCACGCTCAAGCTGATCGTGCCCTTTGCCGCCGGGGGTGGAGTGGACCAGGCTGCGCGCCTGCTGGGCAAGCAGCTGCAGACCGACCTGGGTGTGTCGGTGATCGTGGAAAACCGGGCCGGCGCCAGCGGCACCATCGGTGGCAAGGCGGTGCAGACGGCCGCACCCGACGGCATGACCCTGCTGTTCTCGGCCGCCACGCACGTGCTGGCCAAGCAGGTGCTGGCCGTGCCGCCCTACGATCCGCAGACCGACTTCGCGCCCGTGGCGCGCGTGGGCGAGGCGCCGCTGCTGCTGGTGATCCCGCCGACCGCGCCGCAGAAGAACCTGAAGGAAGTGCTGGAGGCCGCCCGCGCCCAGCCCGACAAGTGGACCGCCGCCGTGCCGGCCCTGGGGGCGCCCAGCCACCTGGCCACGCTGCTGCTGGCCCAGCAGGGCAAGCTCAAGCTGACCACGACGCCCTACCGCGGCACCGCGCCCGCGCTGGCCGATGTGGCCGGTGGCCATGTGCAGCTGCTCATGGACTCCATCATTTCGCTGCAAGGCATGGCCCGCGCCGGCAAGGTCAAGCCCATCGCGGTCACCTCCACCCAGCGCAGCGGCGTCGCCCCCGACGTGCCCACCGCGGTGGAAAGCGGCTTCCCCGGCATGGTCTACAACTCCTGGTACGGCGTGTGGGCGCCCAAGGGCACGCCGCCCGACCGGGTGCTGTTCCTGAACAAGGCCCTCAACAAGGCCACCGCCGGGCTGGCCCGCGCCGGCGCGTTCACCGCGCTGGGCATCCTGCCGGTGCTGGAGACCACCGACCAGTTCCGCCAGTTCGTGGCCGCCGACGTGGCGCGCAGCACGGAGCTGCTCAAGGAAGCCGGCTTCAAGCCGGAGTGACGGCGCCAGCACCCACAAAAAAAGGGCCGCAACCGCGGCCCTTTTGCATGCGAGGTGTCGATCAGCTCAGCACCACGCTGGACAGGCGTCGGCGGTAGGTGGCCACGGTCGGGTCTTCGGGCGGCACCTGGCCTTCGGCCACTTTGGGCTTGGGGGGCTCGATCACGTCCAGGATGGCGATGAAGGTCTTGCGGGCCAGGTCGTCGTTCCAGGCCTTGTCGCGCATCAGGATCTCCAGCAGCTCGTCCATGGCGGGCACGAACTGGCTGTGCGCCAGCAGCAGCTGGGCCAGGGCGAAGCGGCTGTCGAAGTCGCGCTTGTTGGCGGCGATCCTGGCCTGCAGATCGGCGGCGCGGGCCTGCGGGTCGACCACGTTGGCGTTGGCGTCGCGAGCCTTGATCCAGCGGTTGAGCGAATCGAGCCGGCGCACACCGGCGGACTTGGCGATCACCGGCGCAAACGCCACCTTGGCGTCGTCGTCCAGGTCCATCTCCAGCAGCAGCTTGACCAGGTCAAAGCGCGCGTCGTCGTTGTTCGGGTCGGTCTGCACCGCGTGCTGCAGCTTTTCCAGCGCGCCTTCCAGGTCCCCATCGGCCAGTGCGTCCAGCGCTTCGGCATCTTCCGCGGCGGCCTCCACCTCCTCGGCCGCGGGCAGGTGCTTGTCCAGGAAGGCCTTGATCTGGCCCTCGGGCAGCGCGCCCATGAAGCCGTCCACCGGCTGGCCGTTGACCATGAGCACACAGGTCGGGATGCTGCGGATGCCGAAAGCCTGGGCCAGTTGCTGTTCCTGGTCGGAGTCGATCTTCACCAGCTTGAAACGGCCGGCGTACTCGGCTTCCACTTTCTCCAGCAGCGGGCCGATCACCTTGCAAGGGCCGCACCACGGGGCCCAGAAGTCCACCAGCACGGGCGTGTGTTGCGAGGCTTCGATGACCTCGGCTTCAAAGTTTTCGATGGTGACGTTGATCATGGCGGTGGCGTTCTCGGCGGGCGTCCCGGTGGGCGCGAAACGTAAAATCCACACTTTACCGGAGCGCGGCCGATTCCCCGGCCGCGCCAGCACCCGCCGGCCGCCCCCTGGTCCGGCAGAAAGCCCCCCTCCATGAGCTCCATCCAGGTGGGCGTGGTCATGGGTTCCAGCAGCGACTGGGACACCATGCAGCACGCCGTGCAGATCCTCAAAGACTTCGGCATCGCCCACGAGGCGCGCGTGGTCTCGGCCCACCGCATGCCCGACGACATGTTCGCCTATGCTGAAGCCGCCGTCGGCCGCGGGCTCCAGGCCATCATTGCCGGCGCCGGCGGCGCGGCCCACCTGCCGGGCATGATCGCCGCCAAGACGGTGGTCCCGGTGCTGGGCGTGCCGGTGCAGTCCAAGGCGCTGTCGGGTGTGGACTCGCTGCACTCCATCGTGCAGATGCCCAAGGGCGTGCCGGTGGCCACCTTCGCCATCGGCGCCGCCGGTGCCGCCAACGCGGCACTGTTCGCCGTGGCCCTGCTGGCCAACCAGGACCCGGTCCTGCGGGAAAAGCTCGAAGCCTTCCGCGCCGCGCAGACCGAAGCCGCGCGCGCCATGACCCTGCCTGTCTGATCCCATGAGCCTCAAACCCCTCCTGCCCGGCGCCCTGTCCGACCGCGGCCAACAGATGACCCTGGGTGTGATGGGCGGCGGCCAGCTGGGCCGCATGTTCGTGCAGGCCGCACAGGCCATGGGCTACTTCACGGCGGTGCTCGATCCCGATCCGGCCAGCCCGGCCGGTCTGGTGGCGCATTTCCACATCGAGACCCCGTACGACGACGAGCAGGGCCTGGCCCAGCTGATGCAGCGCTGCGACGCCATCACCACCGAATTCGAAAACGTGCCCGCGCCCGCGCTCATCACCCTGGGCGCACACCGCCCGGTGGCGCCTTCGGCCAACTGCGTGGCCGTGGCGCAGGACCGCATCCAGGAGAAAGCCCACTTCGTCCAGTGCGGCCCCATCAGCGGCGTCTACCCCGCGCCCTACGCCGCCATCGAGACGCCCGAACTGCTGGCCGCCGTGCCGGCCGACCTGCTGCCCGGCATCGTCAAGACCGCGCGCCTGGGCTACGACGGCAAGGGCCAGATCCGCGTGAAGGACCGCGAAGAACTCGCAGCCGCCTGGGACCAGCTGGGCAAAGTCCCCTGCGTGCTGGAAAAGCTGATGCCACTGCAGAGCGAGTGCTCGGTCATCGTGGCGCGCGGCGCCGACGGTCACGTGGTCGCCTTCCCGGTGCAGAAAAACACGCACCACGACGGCATCCTGGCCATCACCGAGGTGTTTGAAGGCGCGGTTCCCGCAGATCTGGCGGCGCGCGCGCAGGCCAGCACCGTCGCGATTGCGAACCACCTGAACTACGTCGGCGTGCTCTGCGTCGAGTACTTCGTGGTCGACAACGGCAACGGCGGCAGCGACCTGATCGTCAACGAGATGGCACCGCGCCCGCACAACAGCGGCCACTACACCCAGAACGCCTGCGACATCTCCCAGTTTGAAGCGCAGGTGCGTGCGCTGGCAGGCCTGCCGCTGCCCACACCGCGCCAGCACAGCCCGGCCATCATGGTCAACCTGCTGGGCGACCTCTGGTTCAACGCCAATGGCGTGCGCAGCGCCGCCAGCGAACAGCCGGTGTCGCCACCCTGGTCGCAGGTGCTGGCCCTGCCGGGCACGCACCTGCACCTGTACGGCAAGCTCAGCGCCCGCCCGGGCCGCAAGATGGGCCACCTGAACATCACGGGCAGCACGGTGGCACAGGTGCGCGAGACGGCGGCGAAGGTGCTGGCCCTCCTGGGTCTGCCTTCCCTGGATTGACGCTATGCCGCTGACCTTGCCGGCCAGCGACCCGGCCGCCATTGAGCAGGCCGCCCAGCGCTTGGCCGCGGGTGGCCTGGTCGGCATGCCGACCGAAACGGTTTACGGCCTGGCGGCCGACGCCGGCAACGCCAGTGCGGTGCGTGGCATCTTTGAAGCCAAGGGCCGGCCCAGCGACCACCCGCTGATCGTGCACATCCCTGCGGCCGAGGCCGGTGACTGGCGCGCCGCCGTGGCACCGCTGGCGCGCGAGGTACCCGATTTCGCCGTGGCGCTGATGAACGCT
>NZ_JBPCSJ010000097.1:0-31308 GCF_051007235.1 Hydrogenophaga sp.
GCGCCGATGAGCTCACTTTTCTCGACATCACCGCCACCAGCGACGGGCGCGACCTGATCTTGCCCATCATCGAAGCCGTGGCGTCCCAGGTGTTCATTCCGCTGACGGTGGGCGGGGGCGTGCGCACCGTGGAAGACGTGCGCCGCCTGCTCAACGCGGGGGCCGACAAGACCAGTTTCAACTCGGCCGCCATCGCCAACCCGCAGGTGATCCGCGAAGCATCCGACAAGTACGGTGCCCAATGCATCGTCGTGGCCATCGACGCCAAACGCCGTCAGGGCGACGACCTGGCCGCGCGCGGTGCCGGCTGGGACGTCTACAGCCATGGCGGTCGCAAGAACACCGGGCTGGACGCGGTGGCCTGGGCGCGCCAGATGGCCGAATTCGGCGCTGGCGAGATTCTGCTGACCAGCATGGACCGCGACGGCACCAAGAGCGGTTTTGACCTCGCCCTGACCCGTGCGGTGGCCGACGCCATTAGCGTGCCCGTGATCGCTTCCGGCGGCGTGGGCAACCTCGACCACCTGGCCGATGGCGTGCAGCAGGGCGGAGCCGACGCGGTGCTGGCCGCCAGCATCTTCCACTACGGTGAATACACCGTGGCGCAGGCCAAGCAGCGCATGGCCGAGCGCGGCATTCCGGTGAGGTTGTGATGGACTGGCTCGATGCCATCCAATGGGACGTGCAGGGCCTGGTGCCCGTGATCGCGCAGGAAGCCGCCACGGGCGACGTGCTGATGTTCGCCTGGATGAACCGCGAGGCGCTGCAGAAGACGGCCGAACTGCGCCGCGCGGTGTACTTCAGCCGCTCGCGCAACAAGCTCTGGTTCAAAGGCGAAGAGTCGGGCCACGTGCAGACGGTGCACGACATCCGCCTGGACTGTGACAACGACGTGGTGCTGCTCAAGGTGACGCAGTTGGGGCACGAGCCGGGCATCGCCTGCCACACGGGGCGTCACAGCTGTTTCTTCCAGAGCCACCAAAATGGCCAATGGGTGCCGGTCGATCCGGTGCTCAAGGACCCCGAATCCATCTACAAGTGATCCCCATGTCCGACACCGATTCCCTGGCCCGGCTGGCCGCCGTCATCGAAAGCCGCAAGCCGGTCAACGGTGGTGATCCCGAGAAGAGCTACATCGCCCGCCTGTTGCACAAGGGGCCGGACGCTTTCCTCAAGAAGATCGGCGAAGAGGCCACCGAAGCCGTGATGGCCGCCAAGGACTGTGACCACGGCGGCGACACCCAGAAGCTCGTCAACGAAGTGGCCGATCTCTGGTTCCACAGCATGATCGCGCTGGCCCACTACGGCAAGGCGCCTTCCGACGTGGTGGCCGAGCTGGCGAGGCGCGAAGGCATCAGTGGCCTGGAAGAAAAAGCCCTGCGCAAGGCGCAAGCCCGCGAAGCGTCCGAATAACCCGCTGCACCGGAGGTCCTCATGCGCAACGAGTCAGAGGTGATCGATGTACAGGCCAAAGGCGACGAGCAGGCCGAATCGCTCAAGACCATCGGCTGGGTCAGCTACCTGCTGCACCTGATCGTGGCGGTGGCCGCGGTGGTGCCGGGCGCACAGGTGGGTATCGGCATCCTGCTGGTGGCTCTTGTGATCGACCTGGTCAAGAAGAGCGACGCCATTGGGACGTGGCAGGCCAGCCACTTCTCGTGGCGCATCCGTTCGGTGCTGTGGGCGGGCGTGCTCTACCTCGTGACCTCGCCGCTATTTCTGCTGTTGCTGCTGCCCGGCATGATCGCCTGGGCCGTCATTTCCATCTGGTTCCTTTACCGCATCGTCAAGGGCATGGTGCGCATGAACGCCAGCCAGCCCATGCCCGACTGATCCCGCACACCCATGAGCGCACACGACCCGAACTGCATTTTCTGCAAGATCATCGCCGGCCAGATCCCGTCGAAGAAGGTCTACGAAGACGAAGACATCTTTGCCTTCCACGACATCCACCCCTGGGCGCCGGTGCACTTTCTCATGGTGCCCAAGCTGCACATCCCGTCCATGGCCCAGCTCAAGCCCGAGCACGAACGCCTGATGGGCAAGCTGATGGTGCTGGCGCCCCGGCTGGCCCAGGAGCAGGGCTGCAATCCGTACCCCGATGGCGGTTTCCGCATCGTGTGCAACACGGGCGCGGAAGGGGGGCAGGAGGTGCACCACCTGCATGTGCACGTCATGGGCGGACCGCGTCCCTGGCTGAAGGGCTGATTTTTTGCAGCCGACCGAACCAATGCCCGGGGCTTAGAATCCCAGCAACAGCGCATCAGCGCTTCCTTTTATTCTGTTGGAGAGACACATGGGTTCCTTTTCCATTTGGCACTGGCTGATCGTGCTGCTGATCGTGGTGATGGTCTTTGGCACCAAAAAGCTCAAGAACATCGGTTCCGACCTGGGTGGCGCTGTCAAAGGCTTCAAGGACGGTATGAAAGAGGGCGGTACCGCTGACGCGCCCGCCGCACCCGCTGGTCAGGTGACGCAAAGCGCCTCTTCCGACAAGAGTGCCATCGACGTCGAAGCCAAGCAAAAGAGCTGATCGACGGCAGCCCGGCGGTGCCAGTCACCGCCCCTCCATGCCGGGCGGTCTTGAGGACCTCACCGGCTTCGCTTTCCAACCGGCCTCCACATGATTGATCTGGGCATCTCCAAGCTCGCCCTCATCGGGGCGGTGGCGCTGATTGTCATCGGCCCCGAGAAGCTGCCGCGCGTCGCCCGCACGGTGGGCACCTTGCTGGGCAAGGCCCAGCGCTACGTCTCCGACGTCAAGGCCGAAGTCAACCGCTCCATGGAGCTCGAAGAGCTTAAGAAGATGAAGGAGTCGGTGGAGTCGGCCGCGCGTGACGTGCAGTCTTCGGTCCAAGAAGGCGCCAGCGATTTCGAGAAATCGTGGTCCGAAGCCACGCAGGGGCTGGACCACACCGGTGCGGGTTATGGCGACGCGCTCGGCTCCATCGGTGCCGATCTGCACCCGACCTACAAGCACCCGGGCAAGAACTGGCGCCTCAAGAAAGGCGCCGTGCCCCAGTGGTACAAGTCTCGCTCGGGCGTGCGCACGCGCGCCCAGTCGGGAGCGGCCCGCGTGGCGCGTTTCCGGCCCCGCCCATCCTCCGCCCCTCGCTGATGTCCGACCCCAATCCATCCACCGACGAACTCGCCGGGACAGAGCAACCGTTCGTGCAGCACCTGGTGGAGCTGCGCGACCGGTTGATGTACGGCATGGCCGGTCTGGCCGTGTGCATGGCCGTGCTGGCCATCTGGCCTGGCCCCAGCGGGCTGATCGACCTGATCGCCATTCCCATCCGTGCCCACATGCCGCCCGACGCGAAGCTGATCGCCGTCGGTGTGTTCTCGCCATTCTTCGTGCCGCTCAAGGTACTGGCCATGGGCGCGCTGCTGATGTCGCTGCCGTGGTGGATGTACCAGATCTGGGCCTTTGTGGCGCCCGGGCTGTACAGCCACGAAAAGCGCTTCGCAGTGCCGCTGATCGTGCTGGGCAGCCTGCTGGCCTACGTGGGCATCGCGTTCGTGCAGTTCTTCGTGCTCGACAAGATGTTTGGCTTCATCCAGCAGTTCACGCCCAAGAGCGTGGCGGCCACGCCGGACATTGCGTCATACGTGGAGGCCATTCTCTCGCTGTACCTCGCGTTTGGTCTCGCCTTCCAGGTGCCTATCGTGGTGGTGCTGCTGGTGAAGATGAGCCTGGTCACGGTGCAACAGCTCAAAGAGTTCCGGGGCTATTTCATCGTGCTGGCGTTCGTGGTGGCCGCTGTGGTCACGCCGCCCGACGTGATTTCCCAACTCGCTTTGGCCGTTCCGATGTGCCTGCTGTACGAAATGGGCATCTGGGGTGCACGCTGGTTCGTCAAGGCAACGGCCGCTCCGGCCACCGAAGAGTCGGCCACGAACTGAGTCAGGTTTCATCCCAAACAAAAGAGGCGCCCAGGGGCGCCTTTTTTGTTTGCGTTGCCCGGCCGTTGTCAGCGGGGCTGCTGCTGGGCTTTGGGGAGTGTGCGCTTGCCTGGTGTCACCTGCACGGGCGTTTTGCCGTCCTTGCGCACCACCTCCAGCGTGGCCGGCGTGCCGGGCTTGAGCGCTGCCACGGCCGAGAGCAGTTGCGCCACGTTGTTGACGGTGCGCCCTTCCACGGCAGTGATCACGTCACCCGGGCGGATGCCCGCCTGGGCCGCCGGGCCGTTCTGCAGCACGCCGGTGATGATCACCCCGCTGCCGGCTGACAGACCAAAGCTTTCGGCCAGTTCGGGGGTGAGGTCCTGCGGCTCGACGCCGATCCAGCCGCGCGTGACCTGCCCGTCGCGCACGATGGCTTCCATCACGCTGCGCGCGGTGGAGGTGGGGATGGCAAAGCCAATGCCCATGGAGCCGCCCGAGCGCGAATAGATCGCGGTGTTGATGCCCATCAGGTGCCCGCTGGTGTCCACCAGCGCACCGCCCGAATTGCCGGGGTTGATGGCCGCGTCGGTCTGGATGAAGTTCTCGAAAGTGTTGATGCCCAGCTGGGTGCGCCCGAGCGCGCTGACGATGCCGCTGGTCACGGTCTGGCCCACGCCGAACGGGTTGCCGATCGCCAGTACCGGGTCGCCGATGGCCAGTGCGTCGGAGTCGCCCAGCGTGATCACCGGCAGTTCGGTCAGTTCGATCTTGAGGATGGCGAGATCGGTTTCCGGGTCGGTGCCGATGACCTGTGCGCTGCTCTTGCGCCCGTCGTTGAGCACCACCTCGATCTGGTCGGCTTCTTCGATCACGTGGTTGTTGGTGAGGATGTAGCCTGCCGGGCTGACGATGACCCCCGAACCCAGGCCGGTCTGCGGCTGCGACTGGCCCTGGTCTCCAAAGAAGAAGCGGAACCAGGGGTCGTTGCTCTGGGGGCCGTTCTCCGGGGCCTTGCTGGTGTTGATGCTCACCACCGCGGGCGAAGCCGCCTGGGCCGCCGCCCGGAACCCGGGCGTGTTGCCGGATGCGGCAGGCGCGCTGGGCGCGGCCGATTCCAGCACCGGCACCACCGTGGGCAGGGCAGGGCGGCGATTGAGCCAGGCGGGCTTGAGCGTGGCGACCACAAAGTACGCGGCCAGCATCACGGTCACGGATTGGGCAAAGACGAGCCAGAGTCGTTTCATGTCGGAAAAACAGGGGTAGGAGAGGGCGCCATCAAGGGGTGGGCCCGATCCATTGTCCCGCATATGGCTGTGCGCTCTGGCAGATCAAGCCCGATTGACCCACGTCAATGCGGTGGAGCGGTCTGCGGGGTGCAATGGGTGCCTGTTTTAAGAGGAATGGAGCACACCACATGAAAGCCCTTGTAGACCTTTTTTCGACCGACTATGGCCTGTTCAGCATCGCAGGTCTGCTCTTCATCGTGTTCATGGCGTTCTGGTTCTACCGGTTCTTCACCCGCAAGATGAACGAGTCCTCCGCCCAGAACCCCCAGGGCTGAACGCAGCGCCGCCGTGCAAGGCCCGGGCGGGGCCTGTCAAAATCTGTCAACAGTGGGTCGTTGCCATCGGCACGGCCCGCGTTTGTTTTTTGACCACGGTTCCTGCCCATGTCCTCTTCCCTTCTCGCGGTGCCCCGCACCGCCCTGCTGACGTCGTTTGATGCTTTGCTGCAACCCGCGCAGTTCCGCGACTACGGGCCTAATGGGCTGCAGGTGGAAGGCAAGTCCGAGGTGCGCAAGATCGTCTCGGGTGTCACCGCCAGCCTGGCCCTGATCGACGCGGCCATCGCCGCCGAGGCCGACGCGATTTTTGTCCACCATGGCCTGTTCTGGCGCGGGCAGGACGGACGGGTCACCGGTTGGATGAAGCAGCGCCTGGCCCGCCTGCTGGCGCACGACATCAACCTCTTCGCTTACCACCTCCCGCTGGATGCCCACCCCGAGCTGGGCAACAACGCGCAACTGGCGCAGCGCCTGGGCGTCACGCTGTATGGCGATGCCCGTGGACGTTTTGGCGAGCAATCTCTGGGCTTCATGGGGGAGCGTGCTCCCGCCACCGCAGCGGCGCTGGCCGAGCATGTGCAACAGTCGCTGGGCCGTGCGGTCACATTGGTGGGCGACGTTGGGCGCACGGTGCAGCGCGTGGCGCTGTGCACCGGTGGCGCGCAGTCCTACTTTGAAGCCGCCATCGCCGCTGGTGCCGACGTCTTCATCACCGGCGAAATTTCCGAACCACAGGCGCACTACGCGTGCGAATGCGGCGTGGCCTACATCGCCTGCGGGCACCATGCGTCCGAACGCTACGGCGCACCCGCGGTGGCCGCGCATGTCGCTCAACAGCTGGGTCTGGAGCACAGCTTCATCGACATTCCCAACCCGGCCTGAACCATGAGCGAGCCGCGCCTCCCGATCGCAGTTGACCCGCGTCCGGTGGTCCTGACCATGGGCGATCCCGCTGGCATCGGCCCCGAGATCATCGCCAAAGCCTTGCGCCAGCGGCCGGAGCTGTTGTCGCGGGTCGTGATCGCGGGCGATCTGCCCACCCTGCGCAACGCGCTGGCGCTGACCGGATCAGATTCAGAGCAGCCCGACCTCTTGCCTATGCCGGTGGACTCGCTGGCCGATGCCGTTGGGCTGCCGGCCGGCCGCGTGGCCGTTGTGCAGGCCTGCGAGCTGCCGCGGCCCGTGCCACTGGGGCGCATCAGCGCCGAGGCGGGGCGTGCGGCGGCCGACTGCATCACCTGGGCCGCGCGTGCGGCCTTGCGCGGCGAGGCTTTGGCGGTGGTCACGGCGCCGATCCACAAAGAGGCCTTGTCTGCGGCTGGCGTGCCGCACCCGGGGCACACCGAATTCCTGCAGGCCCTGGCCGCCGAGCACCTGGGGGTGGATGTCGGGCAGGTACCGGTGCGCATGATGCTCAGCTGTCCTGGTTTGCGCACCGTGCTGGTGAGCATCCACGTGGCGCTGCGCGACGCCCTGGATGCGGTGACGCAGGAGCAGGTGCTGCAGACCCTGCGCATCACCGCTGCGCATTTTCAGCGCAGTGGCATGCCGAGAGCCCGCATCGCCGTGGCGGGCCTGAACCCCCATGCTGGCGAGGGCGGTTTGTTCGGTCGCGAAGAGATTGACATCATCGCTCCTGCCGTGGTCCAGGCGCAGGCCGATGGCATCCTGGCTAGCGGTCCGCACGCGCCCGACACCGTGTTCATGCGTGCCCGCCAGGGTGAATTCGACGTCGTGCTGGCGATGTACCACGACCAGGGGCTCATCCCCGTCAAGCTCATGGGGCTGGAGCACGGCGTGAACACCACCTTGGGTCTGCCCTTCGTGCGGACCAGCCCGGACCACGGCACTGCCTTCGACCTCGCGGGCACCGGACGTGCCAGCCCGGCGAGTTTGCTGGCCGCTGTCGATGCGGCGCTGGGTGCGGGCATCTGACACGGGCCGACATGTAAAAAGGCCACTGCCGTGGTGACACGGCAGTGGCCTTTGGGCTCTGACGGAGGCGGGGACCGCCTCAGTTCATCACTTGCGCAGGCTGTCGCGGATTTCGCGCAGCAGCACGATGTCTTCGGCCGGTGCGGCCGGCGGTGCGGGCGGGGCTTCTTTCTTCATGCGGTTCATTTGCTTGACCATCATGAAGATCACAAAAGCCAGGATCACGAAGTTCAGCGCGATGGTGATGAAGTTGCCGTAGGCCAGCACGGCACCTGCCTTCTTGGCTTCGGCCAGGGGCAAACCGGCGGCCTGACCCGCCAGCGCAATGTAGTAGCTGGAGAAGTCCAGTCCACCGAAGATCTTGCTGACCACCGGCATGATCACGTCGCCCACCAGCGAGTCGACGATCTTGCCGAAAGCGCCGCCGATGATCACACCGACCGCCAGATCCATCACGTTGCCTTTGAGGGCGAACTCCTTGAACTCACTCATCATGCTCATGCGCTTCTCCTGTTGCCTTGTGTATGTTTGTTGTGCAGGCCGTCTGGCCTAGCCAATTCATTCTCGCACACCTAAGTATTCATTTGTGCTGTGGCGCGGGCTGATGCAGGTCAAGAGCGCAGGCCCTGGGTGTCGCGAGAATCCGATCGTCCCAGTGAACACCGTTGGGATGGGTCGGGCTTGGGCCGACAGGCCTATGCCCTCCATTACAATGCCGGGTTGACCATAGTGTTATTCCGTCTCGAACCGTCATTGAAAGATTCCCATGAGTGAAGCAACCGTCGATGCGACTGTGGACAGCAGCCGCCGAACCTGGCTGATCACCTCCGCCGCCATGGGTGGCGTGGGGGCCGCCGCCGTCGCTGTGCCTTTCGTGAGTTCCTTCCAGCCGTCTGAACGCGCCAAGGCCGCAGGCGCGGCGATCGAGGTGGACATCTCCGCCCTCCAGCCCGGCGAGAAAATCGTCAAGGAATGGCGCGGCAAGCCCGTGTGGATCATGCGCCGCACCGAGCAGCAGCTCAAAGACCTGGAAAAGCTGGATCCGGCGCTGGCCGACCCGGCCTCGGATCGCAAGAACGTCCCGACGCCGGAGTACGCGAAAAACCGCCACCGTTCCATCAAGCCCGAAGTGTTTGTCGGCGTGGGCATTTGCACCCACCTGGGTTGCTCGCCCGGTGACAAGTTCACGCCCGGCGCGCAGCCATCGCTGCCAGACGACTGGGCCGGCGGTTACCTGTGCGCCTGCCATGGCTCCACCTTCGATCTGGCCGGCCGCGTGTTCAAGAACAAGCCGGCACCGGACAACCTGGAAGTGCCGCCGCACTACTACACGTCCGACACCACGCTGCTGATCGGCGAAGACAAGAAGGCCTGAGCGGCACCCGCCGATCCCACGAACACCGAGGCACCCCATGGCTGAATTCAAAGAAATTTCCCCTGACGCGCCGCTGGCGCAGAAGACGCTGAACTGGATCGACAATCGGTTCCCGCTGTCCAAGCTCTTCAATGAGCACATGGCCGAGTACTACGCGCCGAAGAACTTCAACTGGTGGTACATCTTCGGCTCGCTGGCCCTGCTGGTGCTGGTGATCCAGATCGTCACCGGTATTTTCCTGGTGATGCACTACAAGCCCGATGCCAGCCTGGCGTTTGCCTCGGTCGAATACATCATGCGCGACGTGCCCTGGGGCTGGCTGATCCGCTACATGCACTCCACGGGGGCTTCGGCGTTCTTCGTCGTGGTCTACCTGCACATGTACCGTGGCCTGCTGTACGGCTCGTACCGCAAGCCCCGTGAACTGATCTGGGTGTTCGGTTGTGGCATCTTCCTGGTGCTGATGGCCGAAGCCTTCATGGGCTACCTGCTGCCCTGGGGCCAGATGTCCTACTGGGGTGCCCAGGTGATCGTGAACCTGTTCTCCGCCATCCCCTTTGTCGGTCCGGATCTGGCTCTGCTGATCCGCGGTGACTACGTGGTCGGCGATGCAACGCTGAACCGCTTCTTCAGCTTCCACGTGATCGCTGTTCCGCTGGTGCTGCTGGGCCTGGTGGTGGCGCACATCATCGCACTGCACGAAGTCGGCTCCAACAACCCCGATGGCGTGGAAATCAAGGCGCTCAAGGATGAAAAAGGTGTGCCGCTGGATGGCATCCCGTTCCACCCCTACTACAGCGTGCACGACATCTTCGGCGTGAGCCTGTTCCTGATGGTGTTCTCTGCCATCGTGTTCTTCGCGCCCGAATTCGGCGGTTACTTCCTGGAGTTCAACAACTTCATCCCGGCCGATCCGCTGGTCACGCCGCTGCACATCGCCCCGGTCTGGTATTTCACGCCCTTCTATTCGATGCTGCGGGCCATCACCACCGAAATGACCTACGTGCTCATGTTGTGCGCGGTGCTGGGTGCTGCCTTTGCCGTCTTCAAGACGCGTCTGCCGGTGCTGCTCAAGGGTGCCATCGCAGGTGCCGCTGTGGTGGTCATCGCTCTGCTGTACCTGATCGATGCCAAGTTCTGGGGTGTGGTCGCCATGGGCGGTGCCGTCGTGATCCTGTTCTTCCTGCCTTGGCTGGACAAGAGCCCGGTCAAGTCCATCCGTTACCGTCCGGACGGCGTCAAGTGGCTCTACGCCGTGTTCGTCATCAACTTCCTGATCCTGGGTTACCTGGGTGTGCTGCCCCCTTCGCCGGTGGGTGAGCGCGTTTCCCAAGTGGGCACGCTGTTCTATTTCGGCTTCTTCCTGCTGATGCCGTGGTGGACGCGTCTGGGCCAGTTCAAGCCTGTGCCGACCCGCGTCACGTTCACGCCCCACTGAAGACCTGGAACCCATCGGAGAGTCGACAAATGAAAAAAATGCTTCTGGGTCTCGCGCTGGCCTTGGGTCTGTCGGGTGCTGCCATCGCTGCGGGTGGTGGATTCCCCCTGGACAAGGCGCCCAAGCGCACCAACGACATGGCCGCCCTGCAAAACGGCGCCAAGATCTTCGTCAACTACTGCCTGAGCTGCCACTCCGCAGCCTTCATGCGCTACAACCGCCTGCGCGACATTGGCCTGACGGACAAGCAGATCGCCGAGAACCTGACGTTTGCCACCGACAAGATCGGTGACACCATGAAGGCGTCCATCGATCCCAGGCAGGCCAAGGAATGGTTCGGCGCCAACCCGCCAGACCTGAGCGTGATTGCACGTTCGCGTTCCAGCGGTGCAGGTTCCGGTGCCGACTACATCTACACCCTGCTGCGCACTTATTACCGCGACGAATCCCGGCCCACCGGCTGGAACAACATGGTCTTCCCCAATGTGGGTATGCCCAACCCCCTGTGGGAACTGCAGGGTGAGCGCGCCCGTGTGATGGAAAAGGTCGAGAGCCATGGCCACGAGGCTGAAGTGCTCAAGGGCTGGGACCAGGTCAAGCCCGGGACCCTGTCGCCCGAACAGTTCGATCAGAACGTGGGCGACCTGGTTGCCTATCTGCAGTGGATGGCCGAGCCGGCCGCCAACACCCGCGTGCGCATTGGCGTGTGGGTGATGTTGTTCCTGGGTGTGTTCACGCTGATCGCCTGGCGCCTGAACGCCGCGTTCTGGAAAGACATCAAGTAAAACCCCGCTTCTGGCTGGCTTGGTTTGTCCGGGCCGGTCAATGAAGTTTTCCCACAGTGGTTTGCGGCGCCGCCCCTCGCGGCCACGCCAACCACTGTTTTGTATTTAGGAGACTCCCACATGATGGTCTTGTACTCGGGTACCACCTGCCCTTATTCCCACCGTTGCCGCTTCGTCCTGTTTGAAAAGGGCATGGACTTCGAGATCCGAGACGTGGATCTTTACAACAAGCCTGAAGACATCAGCGTGATGAACCCCTACGGTCAGGTGCCCATCCTGGTCGAGCGCGATCTGATCCTGTACGAGTCGAACATCATCAACGAGTACATCGACGAGCGTTTCCCGCATCCGCAACTGATGCCGGGCGACCCGGTCGACCGCGCCCGTGTTCGCCTGTTCCTGCTGAACTTCGAGAAGGAGCTGTTTGCGCACGTGTCGGTGCTCGAATCGCGCAGCAGCAAGGGCAACGAGAAGGCGCTGGAGAAGGCCCGCTCGCACATCCGCGACCGCCTGACCCAGCTGGCTCCGGTGTTTCTGAAGAACAAGTTCATGCTGGGCGACAACTTTTCCATGCTGGACGTGGCGATTGCACCGTTGCTCTGGCGCCTGGATTTCTACGGCATCGAGCTGAGCAAGAACGCAGCTCCTTTGCTCAAGTACGCCGAGCGCATCTTCTCGCGTCCGGCCTACATCGAAGCGCTGACCCCGTCCGAGAAGGTCATGCGCAAGTGATGCGCCATCACCGCCCCTCACGGGTCGGTGGCTGTCTGCACAAGCACACCGCTGTCCATGAAAACCTCTGAACCGGAAGCGCCTTCGACCCGGCCTTACCTCATTCGTGCGTTGCACGAGTGGTGTGCCGACAACGCGTTTTCGCCGTACATCGCTGTGCATGTGGACGCGGCGGTGCAGGTGCCGCAAGAGTTCGTCAAGAACGGCGAAATCGTGCTCAACGTCAGTTTTGATGCCACCAGTGGCTTGCGCCTGGGCAATGAATTCATTGAATTCAAAGCACGGTTTGGTGGCGTGCCGCGTGACATCGTTGTGCCGGTGACCCATGTGGTCGCCATCTATGCCCGTGAAAATGGGCAAGGCATGGCTTTTCCGCCACCACCCAAGGCGCCTGCCGGTGTGTCGTCTGCAGCGATGCCGGAACCGGTGCCGAACCGCGAGCCCTTGCGGTCGGTGACGGCAGAGGCTTCCGGCGAGGTGGACCCATCTGCCCCGGATACGCCGCCAGCCAGCCCCGGCCAGGGTGGGCGTCCTCATCTCAAGCGCGTCAAGTAAACTATCTGGCTTTGCTGGACACCCAGCGCCGCTTTAGCTCAGTTGGTAGAGCACTCGCCTTGTAAGCGATAGGTCGTCTGTTCGAGTCAGACAAGCGGCACCAATACCCTCTCCAGTCAGCAGGATCGACAGGTCGCGTGTCCTGCCGCGGCCCGCTCATCGTGGGGTCGCTTGGACTTTGATGCGAATGGCGCTAACCTGCAGGCCCCCTTGCGCCAGCGCCTGCAACAGTGCCGGCAACAGCTGGCGCAATTTGGTGGAAGCGGCTGCGTTGCCCACCAGCAGACACCATTCGGCGTCGTCGATGGGTCCTGCTTTCACATGGCGGCGCATCGCGGCTGGGATCAGGTGTTGGATCCGTTCCATGCACCGTTGAGATTCGCGGATGCGCTCTTGCAGCGCGGCCAGCGATGGCGATGCGCCTGCGGCTTGTTCCAGGCTGAACGTCTGATGGCTGCGGTGGGCGGTGGACATGCGATGCAGTGAGACTGCCGAAGCGGTCGACCCGACAGAAAGGTGAAACAGTGCACATCATTATCACGGACGCATGGCTGGCCCGAAGCCAGGCGCTGCACCTCAATGGATTGAAGCTGCTGGCGGCAGGCCTGCTGGGATCGCTGTTGCTGATGCTGGGCGCCGTGGCGACCTACCACTGGGTGTTTCTGTACGGTGTGCGGCAGGGCTGGCCCGGCTTCGAGTCGGTCGCGCGCGTGGTGACGCAGGGCGACGTCAACGCACAGAACCTGTACATGCGCGAGAACCTGGACGCCATGGCGCGCAAGCTCGGCGAGATGCAGGCGCGCATGCTGCAGATCGAGTCGCTGGGAGAGCGCGTGGCCGGTCTGGCAGGGCTGAATCCGGCCGACTTCAAGGTGGTGCCGGGCGCCGGTGGTGCGCTGGTGGGCAGCCGCACGCTGACCATGGAAGAGTTGAACCAGGCCATGGGGCAGCTGGATCTGGCCAGCGGCTCGCGTGTGGACTGGCTCACGGCGGTGGAATCGCGCCTGTTCGACCAGGCGATCCAGCGCGCGCTGGTGCCCACGGAAGAGCCGGTCAAGGGTGGTCGCGTGGGATCGCCGTTCGGCTTTCGCATCGACCCGATCACCGGGCGCTCCGCCTTGCACACAGGCCTGGATTTTCCGGGTGATGTGGGGACGCTCATCCACGCTGCCGCGGGCGGGGTCGTGGTGGTGCAGGAGTTCCACCACGCCTACGGCAATATGGTCGAAGTCGATCACGGCAACGGCCTGATCACGCGTTACGCCCACAGCTCGCGTGTGCTGGTCAACAAAGGCGACATCGTCAAGCGCGGACAGAAAATCGCCGAGGTGGGCTCCACCGGGCGCTCCACCGGACCTCACCTGCACTTTGAGGTCTGGTTCAACGGCGTGGTCCAGGATCCGCAGCGCTTCCTCACGGCCGGTGACAACCTTGCCGCGGCCGAACAACTGGCCCAGAAGGCCCGCAAGCCCTGAGCCCCTCGGTGGGTGGCGGGTAAAATTCCGTTTTTGCCCTTGAAAGACAAGCGCTTGCCGGCACATGGCGGGGAGTTCCCCGCGACGGGCTGCGCGTGTTGGGGGGCGATCCGATTCCCTTTTGCCCGCCTGGCGCCGTGATGGCGAACCCTGGTCGGGCCACCCTGTATGGCCACAAACTTCCTCACCAAAATTTTTGGTAGCCGCAACGACCGCTTGCTCAAGACCTACCGCAAGACGGTCGATCGCATCAATGGCCTGGAACCCCAGTATGAAAAGCTCAGCGACGATGAACTGAAGGCGCAGACCGAGGCCTTCAAGCAACGCGTGGCGGCCGGCGAAACGCTGGACGCGATCCTGCCCGAGGCCTTTGCCGTGGTGCGCGAGGCCAGCAAGCGCGTGATGAAGATGCGCCACTTCGATGTGCAGATGCTCGGTGGTATCGCCCTGCACTCGGGCAAGGTGGCTGAAATGCGCACCGGCGAAGGCAAGACGCTGACCGCCACCCTGCCGGTGTATCTGAACGCGCTGTCAGGCAAGGGCGTGCACGTGGTGACGGTGAACGACTACCTGGCCACCCGCGACGCGCAGTGGATGGGGCGTCTGTACAACTTCCTGGGCTTGACGGTGGGCATCAACTTGCCGCAAGCGCCGCGCGAAGAGAAGCAGGCCGCTTACCGCGCCGACATCACCTACGGCACCAACAACGAATACGGCTTCGACTACCTGCGCGACAACATGGTGTACGAGCCAGGCGACCGCGTGCAGCGCAGCCTGAACTACGCCATCGTCGACGAAGTGGACTCGATCCTGATCGACGAAGCGCGCACCCCGCTGATCATCAGCGGCCAGGCTGAAGACCAGACGCCGGTGTACATGGCGATCAAGCAGCTGATCCCGCAGCTGGTGCGGCAGGAAGGCGAAGCCGACCCCCGCACGGGTGAAGGCGTGATCAAGCCCGGTGACTTCACGGTGGACGAAAAGGCGCACGCCATCCACATGACGGAGCAGGGCCATGAGAACGCCGAGCGTCTGCTCAGCCAGGCCGGCCTGCTGCCCGAGGGCGCGTCGCTGTACGACCCCGCCAACATCGCGCTGATGCACCACCTGGTGACCTCGCTCAAGGCGCACCACCTGTACCACCGCGACCAGCACTACGTGAACCAGAACGGCGAGATCGTCATCGTCGACGAATTCACCGGCCGCCTGATGGCGGGCCGCCGCTGGAGCGATGGCTTGCACCAGGCGGTGGAAGCCAAGGAAGGCGTGCCGATCCAGCCCGAGAACCAGACGCTGGCCTCGATCACCTTCCAGAACTATTTCCGCCTGTACGCCAAGCTGTCGGGCATGACCGGCACGGCCGACACCGAGGCCTACGAATTCCAGGAAATCTACGGCCTGGAGACGGTGGTGGTGCCGCCGAACCGCCCGAGCAAACGCGACGACCAGCTCGACCGCGTTTACAAGACGACCAAGGAAAAGTACGTCGCCGCGATCCAGGACATCCGCGAGTGCCACGAGCGTGGCCAGCCGGTGCTGGTGGGCACGTCGTCGATCGAGAACTCCGAAATCATCGCCCAGCTGCTGACGGCCGAGAAGCTGCCGCACGAGGTGCTCAACGCAAAGCAGCATGCCCGTGAGGCCGACATCATCGTGCAGGCGGGGCGTCCGGGTGCGATCACGATCGCCACCAACATGGCCGGCCGCGGCACCGACATCGTGCTCGGCGGCAACCTGGAAAAGATGATCGCCGCCGTGGAGGCCGACGCATCGCTGGACGAGGCTGCCAAGGCTGCCCGCGTCGCGCAGGTCCGCCAGCAATGGCAGCAGGACCACGACAAGGTCAAGGCCCTGGGTGGCTTGCGCATCATCGCCACCGAACGCCACGAGAGCCGCCGCATCGACAACCAGCTGCGTGGCCGTTCGGGCCGCCAGGGCGACCCGGGTTCTTCGCGTTTCTACCTGAGCCTGGACGATGCGCTGATGCGCATCTTCGCCGGCGACAAGGTGCGCGCCATCATGGACCGCCTGAAGATGCCCGAGGGCGAGGCGATCGAAGCCGGCATCGTCACGCGCAGCATCGAAAGCGCGCAGCGCAAGGTCGAGGCACGCAACTTCGACATCCGCAAACAGCTGCTGGAGTACGACGACGTGTCGAACGACCAGCGCAAGGTGATTTACCAGCAGCGCAACGACATCCTGGACGCGCAAAACCTGCGCGCCCAGATCGACTCGCTGCGCGACGGCAGTTTTGCCGATCTGGTGCACCAGTTCGTGCCCGAAGGCAGCGTCGAAGAGCAGTGGGACCTGCCCGCGCTGGAGAAGCTGTTGCGCGAGGAATGGGCGCTGGACCTGCCGGTCAGCAGCTGGGTGTCGGATGCCGAATCCATCGATGGTGAAGAGGTCGTCACGCGCGTGCAGGCGGCCGCCAAGTCGGCCTTCGAAGCCAAGCTGGCGCTGGTGGGTGAAGAGAACTTCACCCAGTTCGAGCGCATGGTGCTGCTGCAGACCATCGACGGCCAGTGGCGCGAGCACCTTTCGGCGCTGGACTACCTGCGCCAGGGCATCCACCTGCGGGGCTACGCGCAAAAGCAGCCCAAGCAGGAATACAAGCGCGAGGCTTTCCAGCTGTTTGGCCAGTTGCTCGACAGCGTCAAGAACGACGTGACGCGCATCCTGATGAACGTGCGTGTGCAGAGCCCCGAGCAGGTGAGCGAGGCGACGCAGCAGATGGAAGCCAAAGCCGAGCACATCGCCAACGTGACCTACACCGCGCCGACCGAGACCGGTGAAGTCGAGTCCACCGTGGACGCGGCGACCGTGGTGCCCGATGTGCCGCGCGTGGGCCGCAACGACCCTTGTCCCTGTGGCAGCGGCAAAAAGTACAAGCAGTGCCACGGCGCATTGACTTGATCCCCCCTGCGCGGCTTGCGCCGCCTCCCCCAAGGGAACAACGCCTGCGGTCCGGCAGAGCCGGTTCCGCGGCGTTCTCGACCTGAATGCCTTTCGTTCGTTGCACTTTTTCTGACCGGAGTCCGATGCCATGGCTGTGAACTACACCGCTCCCCAAGCCCAGGATCTGTTGCCCGTGGCGGGCGTGCGCATCGGCGTGGCCGAGGCGGGCATTCGCAAGGCCAACCGCAAGGACCTGACGGTGTTCTTGCTGGACGAAGGCAGTGCCGTGGGCGCCGTGTTCACGCAAAACCGCTACGCCGCCGCGCCGGTGCAGGTCTGCCGCGACCACCTGGCGGCGGGGCAGGGCATCCGTGCCATGGTCATCAACACTGGCAACGCCAATGCCGGCACCGGCGAGCCCGGCCTGCAGCACGCGCGCCAGACCGCCAGCGCGCTGGCCCTGGCGCTGGGTGTGCAGCACGAACAAGTGCTGCCGTTCTCCACTGGCGTGATCATGGAACCGTTGCCGCTGGACCGCCTGGTCGCCGGCCTGCCGGCCGCGCTGGCCGATGCGGGCAGTGCCGCCGGCGCGAGCGGTGCGCAGTGGCTCAAGGCGGCCGAGGGGATCATGACCACCGATACCCTGCCCAAGGTCATCAGCCGTCAGGCGGTGGTCGGTGGCAAGACAGTGACGGTGAGCGGTATCGCCAAGGGTGCGGGCATGATCCGCCCCAACATGGCCACCATGCTCGGTTACGTGGCCACAGACGCCGCGGTGGCGCCGTCGCTGATGAACACCCTGGCCAAGCAGCTCGCCGACCGCTCATTCAACCGCGTGACCGTCGACGGCGACACGTCCACCAACGATTCTTTCGTGGTGGTGGCCACGGGGCAGGCGGGCCATGCGACGGTCACGAACCTTGGCAGTGCCGATGGCCAGGCCCTGCTGGCGGCCATGACCGAGGTGGCGCAGTTCCTGGCCCACGCCATCGTGCGCGATGGCGAAGGTGCGACCAAGTTCATCACCGTGCGCGTGGAGGGTGGAGCCAGCAGCGAGGAGTGCTTGAAGGCCGCCTACGCCGTGGCGCATTCGCCGCTGGTCAAGACGGCTTTCTTTGCCAGCGATCCGAACCTGGGTCGCATCCTGGCCGCTGTCGGTTACGCCGGCATCGGCGATCTTGATGCAACGAAGATCGAACTGCACCTGGGCGATGTGCACGTGGTCAAGCAGGGCGGGCGCAACCCCGACTACCGCGAGGAAGACGGCCAGCGCGTGATGAAGGCGGCCGAAATCTTGGTGCGCATCGGTCTGGGCCGCGGCGACGTCACCGAAACGGTCTGGACCTGCGACTTCAGCCACGACTACGTGACCATCAACGCCGACTACAGGTCGTGATCCACTCCTGCCGCGCTGCGCGCGACCCCCTCAAGGGGACGACATCTGTGGCCTGGTAAAGCCGGTTCCGCGATGTCTCTGGACGGGACACCTGTACGCAGAGGGACTTGCGATGAACGAGAAATTTGAACACCTGATCGAGCGCGCCGAGCAGCTCATCGCCCGCATCGAGTCGGTACTGCCCCAGCCGCTGGGTGCACCCGACTGGAACGTCTCCATCGCTTTCCGCTACCGCAAACGCAGCAGCGGCCACGGCGCTCTGGAACCGGTGCGGCACGTGGCGCAGATGCGCCTGGCCGATCTGCAGGAGATTGACGGGCAGAAAGAAAAGATCCAGCGCAACACGCTGCAGTTCGTGCAAGGCCAGCCGTCCAACAACGTGTTGCTGACCGGCGCTCGCGGCACCGGCAAGTCCTCGCTGGTCAAGGCCTGCCTGAACGAATACGCGCCACAGGGGTTGCGCCTGATCGAGGTGGACAAGGCCGATCTGGTGGACCTGCCCGACATCGTGGATGTGGTGGCCGACCGTCCGGAACGCTTCATCGTCTTCTGTGACGATCTGAGTTTTGAAGACGGCGAAGCGGGCTACAAGGCGCTCAAGTCCATCCTCGACGGGTCGGTTTCAGCCGCCGGGCAGAACGTGCTGATCTACGCGACCAGCAACCGCCGCCATTTGCTGCCCGAGTACATGAAGGAAAACCTCAGCTACACGCACACGCCCGACGGCGAGGTGCACCCGGGCGAGGTGGTCGAGGAAAAGATTTCCCTGTCCGAACGCTTCGGTCTCTGGGTGAGCTTTTACCCCTTCAGCCAGGACGAGTACCTGACCATCGTCGCCCAGTGGCTGGCCTCGTTCCAGGTGTCTGCGGCGGCCATCGAGGCCGCGCGCCCGCAGGCACTGGTGTGGGCGCTCGAACGGGGTTCGCGCAGTGGACGTGTGGCCTACCAGTTCGCGCGCGACTACGCCGGCTCCCACGCCTCGGCAGGGTGACGCACATGTCGGATCCTGTGCTGGTGGTGGATGGCGGCGGTTCGACCGCCGAGCGCCCTGTGACCGATGTGGCGGTGGGGGTGCTGATCGCACCGGACGGCGCCTTTCTGCTGACCTCCAGGCCCGAGGGCAAGGTCTATGCGGGCTACTGGGAATTCCCCGGTGGCAAGCTCGAAGCCGGTGAAACGGTGGAGCAGGCCCTGCGGCGCGAGTTGCAGGAGGAGATCGGCATCACCATCGGTGCGGCACATCCCTGGCGCGAGAAGCTGGTGGACTATCCGCACGCGCTGGTGAGGCTGCACTTCTGCAAGGTGTTCGAGTGGAGCGGGACGCTGCACATGCGCGAAGGCCAGCAGTGTGGCTGGGAGCACCTGCCGGTGCGTTGCGCACCAGTGCTGCCCGGCACCATTCCTGTGCTGGAGTGGCTGGCCGAGGAGGCCGCCGCGGCTTCTTAGCCGTTTCAGCTCTGCTCGAAGTCCGGGTTGCTGTTGGATTCGCGCTCGGGCAAGCGAAAGTGCTCGCTCGCCCAGGCGCCCAGGTCCATGCCCTTGCAGCGTTCGCAGCAGAACGGACGGTAGGCATTGGAGGGTGCGTACACGCTGGGGCCACCGCAGGCGGGGCAGCGTACCGTCTTGGCGGTGGAACGGCTGTCGGACATGACGGCAGGCCTCAGGCGCAAAGCGTCAGCTCGAAGGCCGCGTCTTCGGCCGCGGCGTGCAGGCGGTGGTCATCACCCTGGCGCATCATGCGCACCGACATCATCAGGCGGTTGCCGCTGATTTCAGGCACCAGTCCTGTGGACGGATCCATGCGCAGGCGCAGCAACTGGAAGGTGCGACCTTGCGGCAGGTTCTGCTGGAACTGCCCAGCCGGAGCGACCACCTTTTGCGGCATGCCCGAGTCGCGCAACATTTTCATCAGCAACACGATGGACTCGGCCAGCGGCGCCAGTGTCTGGGCCCACATCTGCAGGTCGGCCTGGCGCCGCTCGGCCGGCTGGTGTTGCCAGGCGTAGTAGGCGGGCAGGTCGAATTCGCAGGTGCCACCGGGAATCCCGATGCGGCTGCGGATGCTCATCAACCAGTCGTTTTCGGTCAGGGTCTGGCCGGTTTTGCCGGGCAGGCTGTTGAGCTGCGTGAAGCAGTCATCGAGCTGTGCGATGACGCCATCGAGGGCCTTCTCTGAAATGGCTGGGTTGCCTCGGTAGCTGTTGAGCTGCTGCTTGTGGCGGTCGATGTCCTTGAGCACATCGGTCTTCATGTCCGCGCGCGAGGCGACGTCCATGATTTCGAAAATGGTCTGGATGGCAAAGTGGTGGTCCAGCGCGTGGGTGCGCGGAACCAGTTCGGCCAGACGCCGGAACAGCTGTTCGAGCCGCAGATAGGTGCGAATGCGTTCGTTGAAAGGGTATTCGTACAGGATCACAGCGGCAGATGGAACGGTGGCGGCGGGGCTTGTTCCATCATAGCCCGAAGCGGCCGGCCCACCGGACCACCTCGCGCTGCAAGTGTTCGATACCGTTTCCGTCGTTGAAGATCACGGTGTCGGCGGCGGCCAGCCGACGCTCGCGTGGGCTTTGGCTGTCCACAATGGCTTCGATGGTGGCGCGTTCCCAGCCGTTGCGTTCGCTGACGCGCCGGATCTGTGTGTCGCGCGTGCAATCAACCACCAGCACCCAGTCGAGTTGAGGTCGCCAGCGCGGTGATTCGACCAGCAGCGGCACATCGAACACGGTGCAGCGGGCTTTCGATGCCGCGGCCTGTCGCGCGATCTCCTGGCCCACCAGCGGATGCACGATCGCTTCGAGTTGGGCGCGCGCCTGGGGGTGGGCAAAAACATGGTCGCGCATGCGCTGTCGGTCCAGCGAACCGTCCGCCGCCACGAAATCGGGTCCGAACACCGAGGCCACCGCGTCCATGGCCTGTCCACCAGATTGTGTGCACGAGCGGGCGATCGCATCCGCGTCGATCACGGTGGCGCCCCGTGCCTGCAACAGGCGGGCCACCGTGCTTTTGCCACTGCCGATCCCGCCGGTGAGTCCCAGCCGCACAGGGCGGCTCATGCCATTCATGTCAGAGACCGATGGTGGCGAGGATGGACGTCGGGCCGAAGACCATGGCGGTCAGGCCTGCCAGCGCCAGGAATGGACCGAACGGCACGTAACCGCCTTCGCGCAACTGGCTGAAGACCTTCATGCCAACGCCGACGGCGGCGCCGATCAGCGAGGCCATGAGGATCATGGGAACCAGTGCGGGCCAGCCGAACCAGGCCCCCAGGGCCGCAAACAGCTTGAAGTCGCCGTAGCCCATGCCCTCCTTACCGGTGGCCAGTTTGAAGCCCCAGTACACCAGCCACAGCGACAGGTAGCCCCCGACCGCTCCCCACAGCGCCTGCGGCAGGCTGGTGCCGCTCAGGTCCAGCGCCGCGGCCACCAGGCCTGCCCAGACCAGTGGCAGGGTGATGTCGTCGGGCAGCAGGGTGGTATCCCAGTCGATGGCGGCCAGCGCCAGCACGGCCGCGGCAAATCCGCTCCACGCCAGGGCGGTGGCGGTCAACCCCCAGCGCCAGCCGCACCAGGCGAACAGACCTGCGTTCAGCAGTTCGATGAGTGGGTAGCGAGTGCTGATGGGGGCGCTGCAACCGGCGCAACGCCCCTGCAAGGCGGCGTAGCTGAGGACCGGGATGTTTTCAAACCAGCGGATCTGATGACCACAGTGCGGGCAGCGGGAGCGTGGCACCATGAGGTTGAAGGGCGCCGTCGCGGGTGCGGGATCGCTGTCCGAGGTGTTTTGCAGCTGAGCACACTCGGCCGCCCAGCGCAACTCCATCATGCGCGGCAGGCGGTGGATCACCACGTTGAGGAAGCTGCCCACCAGCAGCCCGAGCAGGCCCAGCAGTGCCGCGTCCAGCACCGGCATCAAACGACCTGACCCAGCTTGAAAATGGGGAGGTACATGGACACCACGATGCCGCCGATGAGGGTGCCCAGGATCACGATGATGATGGGCTCCATCAGGCTGGAGAGGCCCGCCACCATGTCGTCCACTTCGGCTTCATAAAAGTCGGCCGCCTTGCCCAGCATGTGGTCGATGGATCCCGACTCTTCGCCAATGGCACACATCTGCAACACCATCGACGGGAAGATGTTGGCATTGGTCATGGCGTTGGTCAGGCTCGTGCCGGTGGAGACCTCTTGCTGGATTTTTTCCGTGGCCATGCTGTAGACCGAATTGCCTGAGGCACCACCCACCGAGTCCAGGGCCTCCACCAGCGGCACACCCGCGGCGAACATGGTGGACAGCGTGCGTGTCCAGCGCGCGATCACAGACTTTTCAACCAAAGTGCCGAAGATGGGCATTTTGAGCAGGATGCGATCCATGATCTGCTGCACTTTCTCGTTGCGTTTCCAGGCCTGCAAAAGAAAGTAGATGCCGCCACCCAGGCCACCGAAGATCAGGTACCAGTACTCGACAAAGAACTCGCTCATAGCGATCACGAACAGTGTCGGTGCTGGCAGATCGGCGCCGAAGGATGAGAACACCTCCTTGAACGAGGGAATCACGAAAATCATGATCACCGCCACCACCACAAACGCCACGATGATCACGGAGATCGGGTACATCAAGGCTGACTTGATCTTGGATTTGATGCCTTCGGTCTTCTCCATGTAGACCGCCAGGCGGTCCAGCAACTCTTCCAGAATGCCGGCCGCCTCACCCGCTTCCACCAGGTTGCAATACAGGCTGTCGAAGTACAGTGGGTTCTTGCGGAAGGCGGCACTCAGCGAAGTGCCGGTTTCAACATCCGTACGAATGTCGCCCAGCAGCTTGGTCATGCTCGGATTGGGGTTGCCACGGCCGACGATGTCGAATGCCTGCAGCAGCGGGACGCCCGCCTTCATCATGGTGGCGAGCTGCCGCGTGAAGATGGCGATGTCCTTGGGCTTGATCCGCTTGCCCGAAGCGGTGCGGCGCTTTTTGATCTTGCCCGGGACAATCCCTTGACGGCGCAAGGCGGCCAGCACCTGGTTTTCGCCGCCCGCCCGCGTTTCTCCGCGCACCGTCTTGCCGTTGCGGTCTTTGCCTTCCCATTCAAAGACAAAGTCCTTGGTGCTTTTGCTTGCTGCGGTGGCCATGGATTCCTCGGGTTCAGGCGGTCAGAGCCCGCTCATTCGTTGGTGACGCTGAGCACTTCTTCCAGCGAGGTCAGACCCAGTTTGACCTTGAGCAGGCCCGATTCACGCAGCGTGCGCACGCCCTCGACACTTGCCTGTTTGGCAATGTCCAAGGCACTGCCGCCGCGCAAAATGATGCGCTGGATCTCTTCGGAAATTGGCATGACCTGGTAGATGCCGACACGACCCTTGTAGCCGTTGTTGCAAGCCGAGCAGCCCACGGGTTTGTAAGGGGTCCAGGTGCCGTCCAGATCTTCGGCCTTGAACCCGGCGTCGACCAAGGCCTTGCGCGGCACATCCAGTGGTGCCTTGCAGGTCGGACACAGGCGCCGCGCCAAGCGTTGCGCGGTGATCAGGATCACGCTGGATGCGATGTTGAACGTGGGGATGCCCATGTTCATCATCCGCGTGAGTGTGGTCGGGGCGTCGTTGGTGTGCAGCGTGGACAGCACCATGTGACCCGTTTGTGCAGCCTTGATGGAGATGTCGGCCGTCTCCAGATCACGGATTTCGCCGACCATGATCACGTCCGGATCCTGGCGCAGGAAGGCTTTGAGCGCAGCGGCGAACGTCAGACCGGCTTTCTCGTTGACGTTGACCTGGTTGACCCCCGGCAGGTTGATTTCGGAGGGATCTTCAGCCGTGGAGATGTTGATGCCCGGCTTGTTCAGAAGGTTCAGGCAGGTGTAGAGCGACACCGTTTTGCCCGAGCCGGTAGGACCGGTCACCAGCACCATGCCGTAGGGGCGGCTGATGGCGCTGAGCAAGCGCTCCTTTTCTTCCGGTTCATAGCCCAGCGCGTCGATGCCCACCTTGGCGCTGCTCGGATCCAGGATACGGATCACGATCTTTTCGCCGAACAGCGTGGGCAGCGTGCTGACCCGGAAATCGATCACCCGGTCGGGACCCACCTTGAGCTTCATGCGCCCGTCTTGTGGCACACGCTTCTCGGAGATGTCCATGCGGGAGATCACCTTGATGCGCGAGGCCAGCTTGTCCTTGATCGCGATCGGCGGCGACGCGATCTCGCGCAACTCCCCGTCGATACGGAAGCGCACGCGGTATTGGTGTTCGTAGGGCTCGAAATGCAGGTCCGATGCGCGCATGTTGAACGCATCCAGCAGCATCTTGTGCAGAAATTTGACAACCGGGGCGTCGTCGACTTCCGACGTCTTGTCGTTGGTGTCCGTGACCACTGCCTCGGTGGCCATTTCGTCGAATTCGAAATCGCCACCGATGATGTTGTCCATGGCCTCGGTGGCCGTGGTGGACTGACTCTCCACCAGTTTGCTGAGCTTATCGAACTCGGCGATGACCCAGTCCACGCCCATCTGGGTCGCAAACTTGATCTTTTCAGCTGCCTGCTGGTCCGATGGATCGGCTGTCGCCACCATCAAGCGGTTGCTGCGCTTGCTGAGCACCACAATGCGGTAGTCCGCGCAGATCTTGTTGTCCAGCAAGCCCTTGGGCAGACGCTGTACGTCGATGGCGTCCAGATCCAGCAGTGGCGCAGCAAATGCCACCGACATCGTGTGGGCCAGGTCGTATGCCGACACAGCGCCCGAGCCGGTCAGTTCCGCAATGAAGCTTGTACGGGCGCTCTGCGCTTTTTTGTACAACTCTTCCGCGGCTTTTTGACCCAGTTTTCCAGCGGACACGAGCGCACGCGCCAAGCCCGGTAGGGCCATGGAAGGGGTGTCCTGGATCACTGTGTCGACAGATGCCATAAACGCGTAATCTATCTTAAATCAACAACTTGCCCGCCACTATTGACGCAACTTGTGTTGAATTCCCACATTGTGGCGTGACAAGCGTTGTATGAACGACGCGAAAAGCGGCGCGGCCCTGGTGCTGTTGGGTCGATCAATGCTGTTCACAAACAGGGAAATGACTGGTCGGGGTGAGAGGATTCGAACCTCCGGCCTCTACGTCCCGAACGTAGCGCTCTACCAGGCTAAGCTACACCCCGATGAACCCGTTGGGTTGACCGTCAGCGGTTGAACAACCACTTTTCTGAACGTGTCAGGAGCGTCGCTCCTGCAGTCCAGCTGCCAATTGTAGCAAAGCTTCGCGGTACTGATTGGCCGGCAGTTGTCTGGCAGCATCAATCGCTCGTTGTGCCTCGGCCATCGCGCTCTCGCGAGCGGTGTCCAGGGCACCTGTTTGGCGGACGATGCTGAGGATTTCGTCCAGGTTGGCAGCGTCACCCTGCTCGATGGCCTGGCGGATGAGGGTTCTCTGCGTTTCATTGCCCCGACGAAGCGCGCAGATCACGGGCAGCGTGACCTTGCCCTCGCGAAGGTCGTCACCCAGGTTCTTGCCGAGCAGTTCGGTATCGCCTTCGTAGTCCAGCACGTCGTCGATGACCTGAAATGCGGTTCCCAAGGCTTGACCGTAGGTGGCACACAGTTCCTCGACCTCAGCGGAGGCTCCAGCCAGGATTGGGGCCAGGCGGGCGCTGGCTTCGAACAATTTGGCGGTTTTCGATCGTATGACGCGCAGGTAGGCGGCTTCGTCCAGCGAAGCATCGTGCATGTTCATCAGTTGCAGCACCTCGCCTTCGGCGATCACGTTGGTGGCCTCCGACAGCACCTGCATCACGCGCATCTGGTTGACATCCACCATCATCTGGAAAGCGCGGGAATACAGGAAGTCACCGACCAGTACGCTGGCGGCGTTGCCAAACCGTTCGTTCGCAGTTTCGCGGCCGCGCCTGAGGGTGGATTCGTCCACCACGTCGTCATGCAGCAAGGTGGCGGTGTGAATGAACTCGACCACCGCGGCCAGGGTGTGGCGGTCGGGGTCCTCGCAACCCAGGGCTCCCGCGACAAGCAACAGCAAGGCGGGGCGCAAGCGCTTGCCACCCGCCGAGATGATGTACTGGGCCACCTCGCGGACCAAGGGCACGTCAGTGCTCAGCCGTTCGCCGATCACGTGATCGACCCGCAGCATGTCCGGCTGAATGAGTTCCAGTGCTTGGGTGGTGGCGTTGGCGGCTGAGGACAAGATGCTTGAGCGCAGAAGCGCAGTGGCAGAACTGGAAAGTCCCGGATTATAGGAAGCGCACCCGTCGGGCTCTTGGCGGCGTTCGGGGCTTCCTTGGTGCTGCCGGCTGTCGGATGGGCGGGGCTTGAAGCGCTGCCGCCAGAATGCTAGAATTTAGGGCTCTGCAGGATTTGGTCTGCGGGGTTTTCCCTTTTTTTGGGATTTTTTCGAGAGGTTCATATGTACGCGGTCATAAAAACCGGTGGCAAACAGTATCGTGTTGCTGCTGGCGAAAAAATTAAAGTAGAACAGATTGCTGCGGATGTGGGCCAGGAAATCGTGATCGACCAAGTTCTGGCTGTCGGCAACGGCACCGAACTGAAGGTGGGCACGCCCCTGGTTTCCGGCGCAACGGTCAAGGCCACTGTGGTGTCCCACGGTCGTCATGAGAAGGTCACGATCTTCAAAATGCGCCGTCGCAAGCACTACCAGAAGCGCCAAGGTCACCGTCAGAATTTCACCGAACTGCAGATCGCTGCAATCGCTGCCTGAGGAGTAATTTGAAATGGCACAGAAAAAAGGCGGCGGCTCTACGCGAAACGGGCGCGATTCCAAGCCCAAGATGCTCGGCGTGAAGGCCTTCGGTGGCGAGCTGGTTTCGGCCGGTTCCATCATCGTTCGTCAGCGCGGCACCAAGTTCCACCCCGGCACCAATGTGGGCCTGGGCAAGGACCACACCCTGTTTGCCACGGTTGACGGTCACGTCAGTTTCGCTGTCAAGGGCGAACTCAACCGCCACGTCGTGAGCATCACCCCCGTGTGATGCTGCGGCCCGCCAGGGCCACCGACCGGATGGCAGCATCCCAGTGGAAAGGCCCGCCTCACGCGGGCCTTTTCTGTTTGAATTTTCACAAGAGCTGATCATGAAATTTGTGGACGAAGCCACGATCGATGTCGCTGCGGGCGATGGCGGCAACGGCTGCGCGTCGTTCCGGCATGAGAAGTACAAGGAATTTGGCGGACCCGATGGCGGCGATGGCGGTCGTGGTGGTCACGTCTATGCCGTGGCCGACGCCAGCCTGAACACGCTGGTGGACTTCCGCTACACGCGCCGTTTCGAAGCGCAGCGCGGTGAACACGGCAAGGGTTCCGACATGTTCGGCGTCAAGGGCGACGACATCGTGCTCAAGATGCCGGTGGGCACCATCATCAGCGATGCCGAGACCGGCGAAGTGCTGTATGAGCTGCTCAATCCGGGCGAACAGATCACCATCGCCAAGGGTGGTGACGGTGGCTTCGGCAACATGCATTACAAGAGTTCGACCAACCGTGCGCCGCGGCAGAAGACGCCGGGCTGGCCGGGCGAGCACAAGTCGCTCAAGCTCGAACTCAAGGTGCTGGCCGACGTAGGTTTGCTGGGCATGCCCAACGCGGGCAAGTCCACCTTGATCGCGGCCATTTCCAACGCGCGGCCCAAGATCGCCGACTACCCGTTCACGACGCTGTACCCGAATCTGGGCGTGGTGCGCGTGGGCCCGGAGAAGAGTTTTGTGGTCGCCGATGTGCCGGGCCTGATCGAGGGCGCCTCTGAAGGTGCGGGTCTGGGACATCAGTTTCTGCGCCACCTGCAGCGCACCCGCGTGTTGCTGCACCTGGTGGATGTGGCGCCCTTCGACGATGCGGTGGACCCGGTGCAGCAGGCCAAGGCCATCGTGGCCGAGCTTAAAAAGTTCGACCCTGCGCTGCATGCCAAGCCGCGCTGGCTGGTGCTCAACAAGCTGGACATGGTGCCGGCCGAAGAGCGAGAGGCGCGTATCAAGGACATCGTCAAGCGCCTCAAGCACAAAGGCCCAGTGTTCGAGATTTCGGCCCTGACCCGCGAGGGCTGCGAGCGGCTGGTGCAGTCGGTGTACCAGTACCTAGCGCAGGAATTCCAGTCTCATCAGGCGCCTGTCGTGGTCGACCCGCGGTTCGCCGACGGCGATCCACGCGGCGTCTGATCTCAAGACCGCCTTGTCCCTTTCCTTCGCAAACCAGCATGAGCGACACCGTGATTCCCTTGAGCAGTGCAGCGTCTGAAGTCAGCGTGTTGAAGGCGGCGCGCCGCATCGTGGTCAAGGTGGGCTCCAGTCTGGTGACCAACGAAGGCCGCGGGCTGGACGAACAGGCCATCGGGCAGTGGAGCCAGGAGCTGGCCGCGCTGGTGCAGCAGGGTCGCGAACTCATCATGGTCAGCAGCGGCGCCGTGGCCGAGGGCATGAAGCGTCTGGGCTGGAGCATCCGTCCGAAGGAAATCCACGAACTGCAGGCGGCCGCCGCCGTGGGGCAGATGGGGCTGGTGCAGATGTACGAGACCAAGCTGCGCGAGTGTGGTGTGGGCAGCGCTCAGGTGCTGCTGACCCACGCCGATCTGGCCGATCGTGAGCGTTACCTCAATGCGCGCTCGACGCTGCTGACGCTGTTGCAGCTGGGCGTGGTGCCGGTGATCAACGAAAACGACACCGTGGTCAACGACGAGATCAAGTTTGGGGACAACGACACCCTGGGCGCTTTGGTGGCCAACCTGGTGGAAGCCGATGCCCTGGTCATCCTGACGGACCAGAAGGGGCTGTACACCGCCGACCCGCGACGCGACCCTGCGGCCCAATTTGTGCACGTGGCGCGCGCGGGCGATCCGCAGCTTGAAGCCATGGCCGGCGGTGCCGGTTCGGGCATCGGAAAGGGCGGCATGATCACCAAGATCCTGGCAGCCAAGCGTGCGGCGGGATCAGGCGCTTCCACCGTGATCGCCTGGGGTCGTGAGCCGCGCGTGTTGCAGCGCTTGTGCGAAGGCGAGGCGATCGGCACCTGCTTGGTGGCGCAGACGGCCAAGCAGCAGGCGCGCAAGCAGTGGATGGCCGATCACCTGCAGATGCGTGGGTCGGTGGTGGTGGATGCGGGTGCGGTCGAGAAGATCGTGGGTGAAGGCAAGAGCCTGTTACCCATTGGCATGACCGCGGTAGAAGGCGATTTTTCACGCGGCGACGTGATCGCCGTGCGCGGGCCCGATGGGGCGGAGATCGCCCGTGGTCTGGCCAACTACGCCAGCCCGGAAGCGCGGCTGATCTGCCGCAAATCGTCAGGTGATTTCGAGCGCCTGCTGGGCTACGCCGCCGAACCCGAGATGATCCACCGCGACAACCTCGTGCTGGCCCGCACTTGAGGGCTTCCGCTCCAGCCGCGCACGGCGGCGGAGGGCGAGATCATTTCAGGCCGGCCTGGTGCTGATGGGCCTGTGGGTCCGGGTCGAAGCTGGCCCCTGGCGGCAGTTCGAGCCCAGCCGGAGAGAGGCGTTGCACCGAAGGCATGTCCGTCTCCATGCCCCTGGGCGCACGGCTGCCCGACCGCAGGTAGCGGTTGCGGTGGTCGTTGCGTGGCAGGTAGCGCGCCAGTTCGGTCAGCGCCATTTCGTAGACGCCGCGTTTGAATTCGACCACCACGTCCAGCGGCACCCAGTAGTCGTGCCAGCGCCAGGCGTCGAATTCTGGGTGGCTGGTGGCGCGCAGGTTCAGGTTCCAGTCCTGTGCGACCAATCGCAGCAGGAACCAGATCTGTTTCTGGCCTTTGTAATGGCCGCGCGCATCGCGTCGGATGAAGCGGTCAGGCACTTCGTAGCGCAACCAGTCCCGCGTGCGGGCCACGATGCTCACGTGTTCGGGCTTGAGCCCCACTTCCTCGTGCAACTCCCGGTACATCGCCTGCTCGGGCGTTTCGCCTCTGTCGATGCCACCTTGTGGGAACTGCCAGGAATGGGAGCGGATACGCTTGCCCCAGAACACTTGGTTTCGCTGGTTGAGCAGAATGATGCCGACATTGGGCCTGAAGCCTTCTCTGTCAAGCATAATCAACCCCAAATTTTTGAACTGTCTGGATTATGCATCGCGCATGACAGATTGCGTACCGAATGCGGTGCGACGACGGTCCAACGCCGGGTAAACACCGACCGACGGAACCGCGGTTTTGAAGTCCATCCCCTCCGACTTTTCTGCCTTGGCCGCCGCAGGCGGCGGATTGCCCATGAAAGCTTCCCAGTTCCTCATCACCACCCTCAAAGAAGCCCCGGCCGATGCTGAAGTTGTGAGCCATCAGCTCATGACGCGCGCTGGCATGATCCGCAAGCTGGGCGCTGGGATTTACAACTACATGCCGATGGGCCTGCGGGTGATCCAGAAGGTGGAAGCCATCGTGCGCGAAGAAATGAACCGTGCCGGTGCGGTCGAGATGACCATGCCGGTGGTGCAGCCGGCCGAGCTCTGGCAGGAGACCGGGCGCTTCGACAAGATGGGCCCCGAACTGCTGCGCATCCAGGACCGGCACGGACGGGACTACATCGTCCAGCCCACCAGCGAAGAGGTGGTGACCGATGTGGCGCGCCAGGAACTGCGCAGCTACAAGCAGCTGCCCAAGAACCTGTACCAGATCCAGACCAAGTTCCGCGACGAGCGCCGTCCGCGTTTTGGTCTGATGCGCGGGCGCGAGTTCATCATGAAGGACGCCTATTCCTTCGACCGCGACGAGGCCGGCGCCAAGGCCAGTTACCAGGTCATGGCGGCGGCGTATCGCCGCATCTTCGACCGCTTCGGCTTGAAGTACCGCGCGGTCGCCGCCGACAGCGGTGCCATCGGTGGCGATCTGAGCGAAGAGTTCCAGGTGATTGCGGCGACCGGGGAAGACGCCATCGTCTATTGCCCGGCCAGCGACTACGCGGCCAACATGGAGAAGGCCGAGGCGCTGGCGCCGGCCGGTCCACGGCCTGCGGCGGTCAACGCCATGGTCAAGACGCCGACCCCGGGCAAAAGCACCTGCGCTGACGTGGCCGAGTACCTGGGTGTGCCGCTGGCGACCACGGTCAAGTCCCTGGTGCTGGCGACCGACGAGCTCAACGAGGCCGGCGAAGTGGTCAAGAGCCAGGTCTGGCTGCTGCTGCTGCGAGGCGACCACGACATGAACGAGGTCAAGGTGGGCAAGGTGCCCGGTCTGGACAAGGGCTTCCGTTTTGCGAGCCTGTCGGAAATCGACACCCACTTCGGTTGCAAGCCGGGCTACCTGGGACCGGTCGGTCTGAAGCAGCCGCTGAAGAT
>NZ_JBPCSJ010000098.1:0-5729 GCF_051007235.1 Hydrogenophaga sp.
CGCCAGCGCCTGGCCCGTCCTGGCGAGGCCATCGTGTCCGTGTACGCCCGCGGGCGGGACTACCACAAGGTGCTGCGCAACCGGCTGCAGAAGCTGGCCGACCGCATCGCCGCCGAGGTCGGCCCCTTCGGCCACCGAGCGTTCACCGACTCGGCCCCCGTGCTCGAAGCCGAGCTGGCGCAACGCAGCGGCCAGGGCTGGCGCGGCAAACACACACTGGTGCTCAGCCGCGAGGGCGGGTCCATGTTCTTCTTGGGCGAAATTTACGTGGACCTGGCCCTGCCGGCCAGCGAACCCGTCACCGACCACTGCGGCGCCTGCAGCGCCTGCATCGATGTCTGTCCCACACAGGCCATCGTCGCGCCGCACCGGCTCGACGCACGCCGTTGCATTTCTTACCTCACCATCGAACACGCCGGGCCGATTCCCGAAGACCTGCGCCCGCTCATGGGCAACCGCATCTACGGCTGCGACGACTGCCAGACCGCCTGCCCCTGGAACAAGTTCGCGCAGCGCAGCCCGCTGCCCGACTTCGATCCGCGCGAAGGCCTCACGGGCGCCTCGCTGGTGGAGCTGTTCGGCTGGAGCGAAACCGAGTTCCTGCGCCGCACCGAAGGCAGTCCGATCCGCCGCATCGGGCACGAGCGCTGGTTGAGGAACATCGCCGTGGCGATGGGCAATGCGCTGCGGCAGGTGGACGACCTGGCCATGCGTGCCGCCCTGCAGGCCCACGCGCAGCACCCGGACGCCACGGTGCGCGAGACCGTGGCCTGGGCGCTGAATCAATCGACTTCTGACTGATTTGGATCGGCCTTGAGTGAGGCTACTTTGAAGCGGCCGAGCTTGATGGAAGTGCCCTCTCGGCAGGATCTTTCAATGCTGATTTTGGGGAGGCTGCCTGAGAGATCGATTTTTCAGCTATCTGCTGCATCGGCTTCGTGACCTGAGGGGCCTCGGATGGTACGAATGCGCGATACGTTCCCGCAACTCCAGCGACCACGCCCACTGCACCGACCCAGAAGCCCCAAGTGCTTGTCCAATGCACCGCTGGTGGTGTCGCTGCCGTTGCTTCTTCTACTCCAGTGCGCCGCTTCTGCAGGCTGAGCAATTCAAGGTCATCACGCAGTGAAGCAAGGAAACGCGATATTCCATTTGTCGTTCCTGCGCTGTGACATGCCTTTGGAAGATCGAGTCGAAATTCTGATAGATCAACACGCATGCCGAGGCGACTGAGATCTCGCTCAATGGCTTCGCCGAGCAAGTCAAAACGCTTGGGGTAAAGAGTAGGATCAAACTGGTCGGCCGCGATTTCTTGTAGGACCTTTCGATCCTCCGCGGATACTGCTGTGGTTGCGCCGTCAGCAAACGAAAGAACTTCAGAGCGAATGCGCGCGCAGTACTCAGTCAATTCGGTGTTTGTCTGATCCACAAAATTCTTGTAGGCCGCAGAAATAGTCCTCTTCCGTGCAGGATCTACGGTGCGAAGCGCATCGGATTCAATCGCCAGCAATCGACTAACGTGCTCTTCACGGAGTCTGCGCAGACGTCTTCGGCTCAATTCAAATGAGTCGGGCTTCATTGATCGTTTGTGGACATTTGCAAGACTGAAGCTGATCTACCGCAGTTCAATACACCGCATCGTGATCGCCGACGTTGATCGGGATGATCTGTCCGTCCTGGATCAGCAGTTCCAGCGTGATGCGGTACGAGAGGTTGATGGACACCGAATGCAGGCCCTGCAGCTTGCCCGAGAGCGCGTGCAGGCGCAGCGATGGGTGGTGCGGGTTGACTTCGAGCAGCGCCAGCGTCTTGCCGTATTGCGCCTTGAGCTGTGGGTGCCGCCTGAGGAAGCGCAGCGCGCGGCGGAGGTAGTCCTCGGTGAAGACCAGCTGGTAGGGCATGAACGGCCGGTTCAGTGCTCAGCGTCTTGCTGCAGCAGGCGATCCATGCGGGCCATGTGTTCGGCCGCGCTTTCCCGGATCGCCAGGCCCGCCGCCAGGTCGACCTTGCTTTGGGCCAATGCGGCGTCCAGTTCGCATTCGCGCAGGTAGTGGTACTGCGCCACGTCCATCACCACGAACCGCTCTTTGCCGCGCACGGAAATGGTGGCCTCGGTCTGCGAGGCCAGCACGTCTTCAATGGCGGCGACGCCACGCACTTTCAGGTCGTTGGCGGTGAGTTGGTTCATGGTGGGTGCCGTCTGTCTTGATGCAATCAAGCTATTTTAAGTGTGATGAACCGTGCTGTCGATGGTGCGGTTTTCAGCCCGCATAGGCCTTGCGCAGCTCCCGCTTGAGCAGCTTGCCGCTGGGGTTTTTGGGTAGGGCGTCGGTGAACACCACGCGTTTGGGCACCTTGAAGGTGGCCATGTGCGCGTTGCAGTGCGCCAGCACCTCGGCCTCGGTCAAGCTCTGGCCGGCCTTGACCACGATCACCGCCGTCACCGCTTCCACCCACTTCGGATCGGGCAGGCCGATCACCGCCACTTCGCTGACCGCCGGCAGGCGGTAGACCATCTCTTCCACTTCGCGGCTGGCCACGTTTTCGCCGCCGGTCTTGATCATGTCTTTCTTGCGGTCGACGACGGTGATGTAGCCCTCCTCGTCGATGGTGGCCAGGTCTCCGCTGTGGAACCAGTCGCCGCTGAAGGCGGCGGCGGTTTTGTGGGGGTCGTTGAAGTAGCCCAGCATCAGGTGCGGCGAGCGGTGCACGATCTCGCCCACCTCGCCCGGGGCCACGTCGCGCAGGTCGTCGTCGACCACGCGGGTCTCGACGTTGAGCACCGCCTTGCCGCACGACCCCGGTTTGCGCAGTTGGTCCTCGGGCGCGAGCATGGTGGCCAGCGGCGCGATCTCGGTCTGGCCGTACAGGTTCCACAGCCGCACCGCCGGCAGGTGCGCCGCCAGTTCCTTGAGCACCTCCACCGGCATGATGGAGGCGCCGTAGTAGCCCTTGGCCAGGTGCTGGAGCTTGCTGGCGTCGAACAGCGGCGAGCGCAGCAGTGCGATCCACACCGTCGGTGGCGCGAAGAAGCTGGTGATGCGGTGCTGCTCCAGCAGCGCCAGCAGGTGGTCGGGTGTGGGCTTGCCGGTGATGACGTTGCTGCTGCCGATGTAGATGGCCGGGCCGAAAAACACGTCGAGCTGGGCGCAGTGGTACAGGGGCAGGGCGTGCAGGGCGCGGTCGGCTTCGGCGATCTCGGCGTTGATGACGCAGCTGACGTACTGCCACAGCACCGCGTCGTGCGTGAGCATGGCGCCTTTGGGCATGGATTCGGTGCCGCTGGTGTAGACGATTTGCGCCAGGTCCTGGCTCTGCACGCCCACGTCGGGCAGCGGGTCGGTGCAGGCGGCCAGTTCGTCGAAGCGGTGCATGCCCGCCGCCGGTTCGGTGGGGTCTTCGCTGGGCAGCCAGATGAATTGCCGCACCTGCGTTTCCAGCGCCGAGGCCTCGCGCGCCAGCCCGGCCAGGCCGCTGTCGGTGGCCAGGGTGCGGGCACCCGCGTGGCGCAGGATGAAGGCCACCTCTTCGGCCTTGAGCATGAAGTTGATGGGCACCAGCACCGCGCCGCGGCGGGCCAGGGCAAAACGCAGCGCCGCGAAGCTGTGCGAGTTGCGCGCCAGCACGGCCACCTTGTCGCCTTCGCCCACGCCGATGCGGTGCAGGCCGGCGGCCAGCCGGGTGACCAGGGCGTCGAATTCGGCGTAGGTCCAGGTGGTGGCGCCGCAGACGATGGCGGTCTTGGTCGGCAGGCGCAGGGCGCTGCGGTGCAGCGCGTCGGCAATGGTCTGGCGGCGCACAGCGGGCGCGAGGGGCGGGATGGGGTGGGCGGGCATGGGCGAACTCTCCGGTGGCAGGGGCATCACACAAATGCAAACCCGACCATTGAAAGGCGTTTGACCGCGTTTGCCATGGGCGTTTTCACCAGCCTGACCGCCTGTTCTGTCGCCTGCGCGTCGCGCGCCTATCATCCCGCCATGGACCCTGTTGCCGCCACCTCCCGATCCCTGACCCGCTGGGGCCAGCGCGTGCGCGCGGGCTGGTCCGCCTGGTGGCAGGTGGTGCTGCTGGCCGCGCAGATCCTGGTGCTGGCGGTGCTGCCGTCCAGCTACCGGCGCGGCGAACAGCGCCACGCGGTGCTGCTCAACCTCTACCAGGCCACCGGACCGCTGCTGACCTGGTTCCTGGTGCTCTCAGCGCTCATCAGCGTGGTGCTGATCCGCATCGTCGTGGCCACCGCTTACAGCTACGGCCTGTCGCAGTACGCGCTGGAGGTGCTGGTCCGCACCCTGGTGCTGGAACTCATCCCGCTGTACGCCGCGCTGTTCGTGGCGCTGCGCTACGCCATGCCCAGCGCACAGCGCGTGCGCCGGTTGCTGGCCGAGCAACAGAAACAGGGCGTGGAATACGCCGACCAGGTGCTGCTGCGCACCGAGCTGCTGCCGCGCGCGCTGTCCACCGTGTTCTCGGTGCTGCTGCTGGCCGCCGTCAGCGGCGTGGTGGCGCTGGTGCTGGCCTACCTCACGGTCTACGGTTTTTCGCCCTGGGGGTTGCCGGCCTACACGCGCGGTGTGGGCAGCGTGTTTTCGCCCGCGGTGACCCTCATTTTTTCGCTCAAAACCTTTTTCTTCAGCCTGGCGGTGGCCGTGGTGCCGCTGGCCGCCGCGGGGCAGCGCGACGCCGACGGCCGCTATGGCCGCCGCAGCGACATCAGCGAATTCGCGCGCCTGTTCTCGGTGCTGCTGCTGATCGAGGTGCTTTCCCTGCTGGGCAACTACTACTGATGCTGTTCTCATGCCACCTGTGAACCCCGCCAACCCGCTGCCCGACCCGCCCCCGGTGAAGAACCTGGAGCTCAAGGCGGCGCTGCTGTTGCTGCTGATGCTGGCCCTGGTGGTCGGCTCCGCGCTGTACGTGCTGTACGCGCGCGGCGCCTTCGAGCGCACCCAGCGCCTGGTGCTGATCTCGGACGATTCGGAAGGCGTGGTCGTGGGCATGGACATGACCTTCGCCGGCTTCGCCATCGGCCGCGTGGCGCGCATCGAGCTGGGCGAAGACGGCAACGCCCGCATCCTGATCGACGTGCCCAAAAAGGACGCGCGCTGGCTGCGCGAATCCAGCATCTTCACCATGGAGCGCGGGCTGGTGGGCGGCACCCGCATCCGCGCCTACAGCGGCGTGCTGACCGACCCGCCGCTGCCCGACGGCGCCGAACGCATGGCCCTGCGCGGCGACACCGCGGGCGAGATCCCCAAGCTCATGGCCTCGGTGCGCGAGCTGACCGACAACCTGGCCGCGCTGACCAAGAGCGACGCGGCGCTGGCCGGCACCCTGGGCAATGTGCAGACCCTGACCGGCCGCATGAACGGGCCGCAAGGCGTGCTTGGCACGCTGATGGGCAACGAGGCCGACGCGAAGAAGCTGGTGCAGACCATCGACCGCGCCAACGCGCTGCTGGCGCGCGCCGATCAGCTGACCGTGCGCCTGAACGGCCTGGTGGCCAACGCCGACAAGCAGGTGTTCGGCGCTGGAGTCGGGCCGGGTGGCGGCGCGCAGGGCGGCCTGGTGAACGACACGCGCGCCACGGTGCAGCAACTCAACGCCCTGCTGGCCGATGCGCGCGGCAGCTTGCAGAAGGTGGACGCGGTGCTGGCGCTCGTTGCCTGCGGCAACACCCCGCCCGCCCCCGACTGGCAGATGAACGCCAAGGCCAGCGCCGAGCGCGCCAC
>NZ_JBPCSJ010000099.1:0-12080 GCF_051007235.1 Hydrogenophaga sp.
GTCGCGCGCCTGGAAGGTGGTGTAGGTCACCGGCGGGCGCTTGGCGTCGCGTTCGATCTTGGTGAACAGCAGGTCGGCGTAGGTGTCGCCTTGCGGCGCGTGCAACACGTAGTGCACGTCGCGCATGGCGGTGGCGATGCGCATGGCGCCCACGTGCGGCGGGCCTTCGTAGGTCCAGAGCGTCAGTTGCATGGCACGGCCTCCGGCTGGGTTCCCGCGGCCACCGCGGTGGCACTGGCGACAGCACCAGCCAGCCGCCCGCGGCGCACCAGCGGGCGGGCGAACAGCTCGGCCAGATCGGGGGCCTGTTCGTAACCCTGGATGGGGGTGAACACCAGCTCGATGGCCCACTTGGTGGTCAGGCCTTCGGCTTCGAGCGGATTCGCCAGCCCCAGGCCGCAGACCACGATGTCGGGCCGGGCGGCGCGGCAGCGGTCCAGCTGTTTTTCCACGTCCTGGCCTTCGCTCAGGAAGGTGCCCTCGGGCAGCAGCGCCAGCTCTTCGGCCATGTGGCTGCGGTGCAGATACGGCGTGCCGACCTCGGCCAGTGACATGCCGAGTTCGCGCGACAGGAAGCGGGCCAGCGGGATTTCGAGCTGCGAGTCGGGGAAGAAAAAGATGCGCTGGCCGGCCAGCTGGCTGCGCTGGCGGGCCAGCGCGGCGGCGGCGCGTTCGCGGGCCGGGGCGGTCACGCGGGCAAACGTGTCGGCGCTGACGCCAAAGGCGCTGGCCGCCGCCTGCAGCCAGGCGGTGGTGCCCTCGACGCCGAGCGGAAACGGTGAGGCCAGGCGCTGCGCGCCGCGCGCTTCAAGCGCCAGCGCGGTGTCGGCCAGAAAGGGCTGGGCCAGCAGAAAGCGGGTGTTCGGCCCGACCGGCGGCAGCTGGGTCGCCTGGCGCGGCGGGAAGAAGCGCACCGGGCCGATGCCCAGTTGCTGGAACAGGCGGGCGAACTGGTCTTCCACCACGTCGGCCAAGGTGCCGACCACCATCAGCTCGGCCGGGGCACCTTCGGCCGGAGCCGGCAGGCTGGGCACCAGCGAGGCCAGACAAGCGTCTTCGCCCTGGGTGAAGGTGGTTTCGATGCCACTGCCCGAGTAGTTCAGCACCCGCACGCCGGGGTTGAAACGCGTCGACAGCCGCTGCGCAGCACGCGACAGGTCCAGCTTGATCACTTCCGACGGGCAGGACCCCACCAGGAACAGCAGCTTGATCTCGGGCCGGCGCTCGATCAGGCGCGTGACCACTCGGTCCAGTTCGTCGTTGCAATCGGCCAGACCGGCCAGATCGCGCTCGTCGATGATGGCCGTGGCGAAACGCGGCTCGGCAAAGATCATGACGCCGGCCGCGCTCTGGATCAGGTGCGCGCAGGTGCGGGAGCCGACCACGAGGAAAAACGCGTCCTGGATCTTGCGGTGCAGCCAGATGATGCCGGTCAGGCCGCAGAACACCTCGCGCTGGCCACGTTCCTTGAGCACCGGGGCGTCGGCGCAGCCGCGAGAAGCCGGCTGGATCGGAATCATGGTGCTCATGCCGCCACTCCGGTGGGCGCCATGGCGTGCTGCCCCTGCAGCCTGGCCATGCGCAGCTTGTAGATGAACTGGCCAGCGTTGACAAGGTAGGTGGCGTAAGCGGCGAGCGCCAGCAGCATCAGACCGCGCGCATCGAACCAGCCGTTGAAGAGCGCCAGCAGGTAGGCGGTGTGCAGCGCCAGCACGGCCATGCTGAACACGTCTTCCCAGAAAAAGGCCGGGGCGAACAGGTACTGGCCGAACACGACCTTTTCCCAGACGCAGCCGGTGACCATGATGGTGTAGAGCGTCAGCGTCTTGACCACGACCGACACCGTCGCGGCCTGCTCACCCTCGCCGTTGAACAGGAAACGCAGCACCAGGCCCAGGCTGACCAGAAACACCAGAAACTGCACAGGCGCCAGCACGCCCTGCACCAGCGTCCACACCGTCGCATCACGCCGCTGGCGCTCTTCGGGGGTGTAGAGAGGGCTGCCGGGGCTCGGCGGCCGGGTGGTCTCGGGAAGCATCTGACGGGTCTCCTGATCGTTCTGGGTCCCAATTTAGGGCTTCGCGGTGAAAGTGTCAACTTAACTTGACGTACATTTTTATTGACAATAAATAACCGATGGATAAAGTGGCATCTCAGCCGATCAGAAATGTTTTGACGGCCAGGTGTGTCAGCGATACAAACGCGGGGTTGCCGTACAAGCCCAGGTCACACAAATAGGCGAGCCGGCAATCTGGAAAAGCACCTACGCATAACATTCGAACGGCGTACGAAAGCACCGGCAAAGCACCGTGGCCCCTGCGTGAATCGGCACAAGCGCATCAGCGCGAGGAGACATGGATGGGCTCATATTCAAGGCAGAGGTCTCCGCAGGAGGCCGAGGCATCTGCCGCTCGCTATTCAGAAGATTGGTCGCCCGAGTCGGCGCCGGCGGGGTTTCCACCCGGTATTGAAGACCTGCTCAGAACGTCCACCCCCATCCCCGCCAACGAAGATGGCCTGCGTGCCGTTTTGCTGGCCAAGGCGGTCGAGTACGAAATCATCCCGCGCCTGATGCTGGCCCACCGGGTGCCGGAAGAATGCGCAGCCCATCCCCTGACCGCCAACCAGCGGGTCACACCAGAAGACGTGGCCGTGTTTGCCGAACTGGTGCTGCACGAAGACGATTTCGCCGTGCGCGATTGCGTGATCGCCCTGCGCGACCGCGGCGTGCCCATCGAAGCGATCTTTCTCGACCTGCTCTCGCCGGTGGCGCGCCACCTGGGCGAGATGTGGGAGCGCGACCTGTGCACCTTCACCGAAGTGACCGTCGGCCTGGGCCGTTTGCAAAAGGTACTGCGGGAAAACAGTGCCGCGTTCGGCCAGTTCACCGCGTCGGGCCAGAGCGAACAGGGGCGCCGCATCCTCCTCATGCCCTGCCCGGGCGAGCAGCACACCTTCGGGCTGTCCCTCGTCGCCGAGCTGTTCCACCGCGCCGGCTGGGACGTGGTCACCTGCTTCCTGGCCACCGACGCGGCGGCCGTGATGGTCAAAAAAGACTGGTACGACGTGGTGGGGTTTTCGCTCGGCAGCGAAACAGGGGTCGAGCGTTTGCGGGCGGCCATGGCGCTGGTGCGCCAGGTCAGCCAGAACCCCCGCGTCTCTATAATCGCCGGCGGGCCCATTTTTCTGTTACACCCCGAGTACGGGGAACAAATCCGGGCAGATGCCGTCATCACAGACGGCGCAAAAGCCCCTTCCCAGGCCGAAAAGCTGGTGGCCGACAGCCGTTTGCGCTCCTGACAACCCCGGACCGGCCTCTTTGAAGCCGCTCGCGCTCAACCACCAAGAAGGCACCGATGACCCAGGGAACCCAAGCGATGGTGAAGGGGCAGTTTCTGAACCCCGCACCCCTGCTCGCCAACATGGGCGGGGATGCCATCGCTGACCTGATCACCGCCGCGGCCGACGTGGTGCTCATCCTGGATCAGGACGGGATCATCCGCGACATGGCCGTCGGCAGCGAAGACATGCTTGACAGCGGTTGCCAGCACTGGCTGGGCAAAGCCTGGTTGCAGACCGTCACGCAGGAAAGCCAGCCCAAGGTCCTCGCTCTGCTCAACACCCAGGGTGCGCTCACCAGCGACGGCGTGCGCTGGCGCCAGGTGAACCAGTTGCTGTCCGACGGCATCGATTTGCCGATCGCCTACTCGGTAGCCCCCATCCGTAGCTCAGGAGGGACCCGCAGCGTGGCCTTTGGCCGCGATCTCCGGCCCGAGGTGGTGCTCCAGCAGCGCCTGGTGAACGCCCAGCAGACCATGGAGCGCGACTACTGGCGCCTGCGCCAGATCGAGACCCGCTACCGGTTGTTGTTCCAGATGGCGTCCGAGCCGGTGCTGATTCTGGATGGCGGTCTCGACAAGCTCGAAGAAGCCAACCCGGCGGCCTACGAACTGCTGGGCGAAGCGGCCCGCCAGAGCGGCTGGACGTTGGCCGACAGCCTGCACCCCGACAGCCTGCCCGACGTTCGGGACATGCTGGAGCGTTTGCGCGCCACCGGTCGATCGGATCCCCGCCAGGTGCGGCTGATCGGCAGCAACGAACCGCTGTTCATCGCCGCCACACAATTCCGCCAGGACAACCGCCTCCTGTTCCTGGTTCGCCTGACGCGGCCGGAAGCGGCCGAACTCAACATGCCCGCCGGGCGGCAGCAACTCATGCACGTCATGGAGTCGGCCCCCGATGCGCTGGTCGTGACCGACCTGGAGGGTCGCATCCTCAGTGTGAACCGCGCCTTCCTGGACATGGGTCAGCTCAGCAACGAAGAGCAGGCCCGGGGCGAGATGCTCGACAAATGGCTGGGCCGCTCCGGTGTGGATTTCCGGGTGCTCCTGTCCAACCTGCGCCAGCACGGCACGGTGCGGCTGTTCGCCACCCAATTGCGTGGCGAATTCGGCTCCACGTCCGAGGTCGAGATCTCTGCCGTGTCGGTCGAAGGCGGCGCGCACCCTTGCCTGGGTTTCACCATCCGCGACATGGGTCGGCGCCTGAGCAACGATGCGCGCTCCAACAAAGAGCTGCCGCGTTCGGCCAGTCAGATGACCGAGTTGGTCGGGCGCCTGCCGCTCAAAGACATCGTGCGGGAAACCACCGACCTGATCGAGCAGCTGTGCATCGAAGCGGCCCTGGAGCTGACCGGCGACAACCGCGCTTCGGCCGCCGAAATGCTGGGCCTGTCCCGCCAGAGCCTTTACATCAAGCTGCGCCGCTTCGGCATCATCGAAGGGGCCAGTGACGACGTGCACTGAGGCTTGCCGCCAACAGCCCATGGCGCAACCGCATCGCTTGTCCAAAGAGCCCTTCTAGGGCTCTTTGGCTTTTGGGGCCGGGTCAAATCCGCTGCAGGCGAAGGCCCGACATCGCCATGTGTCATTTTTAATTGACACACCCCTGTGTACGGCGTACAACCCATTCCATGGAACGCCCTGCCCTATCGGCCGTCACCGAGCTGTTCAAGCCCATCACCTGGTTTCCGCCCATGTGGGCGTTTGCCTGTGGTGTCATCGCCTCGGGCGCGTCGCTACAAGACCGCTGGTGGATGGCCATCGTCGGCATCGCCCTGGCCGGGCCGCTGGTTTGCGCCACCAGCCAGGCGGTGAACGACTGGTTTGACCGCCACGTCGACGCGATCAACGAGCCTCAGCGCCCCATTCCCTCGGGCCGCATGCCCGGCCAGTGGGGGTTTTACCTCGCCATCGGCTGGACCGGTGTCTCCTTGATGGTGGCCTTGGCCCTGGGCCCCTGGGGCTTTGGCGCGGCGGCCGTCGGGCTGCTGCTGGCCTGGGCCTACAGCGCACGGCCCGTGCGCCTGAAGGAAAACGGCTGGTGGGGCAACGCGGCCTGCGGGATCAGCTACGAGGGCATTGCCTGGGTCACAGGCGCGGCCGTCATGGCCGGCGGCGCCATGCCCGGCGGCGAATCGCTGGCGCTGGCCGCGCTCTACAGCGCGGGCACGCACGGCATCATGACCCTCAACGATTTCAAGGCCGTGGCCGGTGACCGCCTGATGGGCGTGCGCTCGCTGCCGGTGCAGCTCGGCGTAGACCGCGCCGCGCGCGTGGCCTGCTGGTTCATGCTCTTGCCACAGGTGGCGGTGATCGGCCTGCTGCTGGTCTGGAACCAGCCGGCGCATGCCGCGGGGGTGGCGGCGCTGCTGGCGGGGCAGGCGGTGCTGATGCGCCGCTTCCTGGCCGATCCGACCGCCCGGGCGCTCTGGTACAGCGGATTCGGGGTGCCGCTGTTCGTGGCCGGCATGATGGTCAGCGCCTTTGCCTTGCGAGGTATGAATTGACCCCCCCCGCGCGGCTTCGCGTCACCCCCCGGGAGGCGGCACTGGCCGTCCGGCGAAGCCGGCCCGGCGGTGTCCCTGGCTTAGACCACTTCTGTTGTAACGAAGGGCGCTTCGGCGCCGCAGGGCAATTGATATGAAGCCGTTTGGATGGCTCAGCGTGGCCCGGCTCGGGCTGGTGCAGGCATCGCTGGGGGCCATCGTGGTGCTGACCACGTCCACGCTTAACCGCGTGATGGTGGTGGAACTGGCGCTGCCCGCCCTGCTGCCGGGCATCCTGGTAGCACTGCACTACCTGGTGCAGATGGCCCGTCCGCGCATGGGCCATGGTTCGGACGTCGGCGGGCGCCGCACGCCGTGGATCATCGGCGGCATGGCGGTGCTGGGCATCGGCGGCGTGGTGGCTGCACTGGCCACTGTCTGGATGGCGACCCACCGGCCGGCCGGCATCGCACTGGCGGTCGTCGGCTTCGCCTTGGTCGGCCTGGGCGTGAGCGCCAGCGGCACGTCCTTGCTGGTGATGCTGGCCAAGCGGGTGCCCGATGCGCGCAAGGGCGGCGCCGCGACCCTGGTCTGGATGATGATGATCACGGGCTTCGCCATCACGGCCGGGCTGGCGGGCAAATTCCTCGACCCGTACTCGCCCGAGCGGCTGTTGCTGGTGTCGTCCACCGTGTCCTTGCTGGCCTTCGCGGTCACGTTGCTGGCCATGCGCGGACTCGAAGGACGGGTCGCCGCCCCCTCGGCAGCCCCGGTCGTCACCGTCAAGCCCAGCTTCCAGCAGGCCCTGTCCGATGTCTGGCGGGAGCCGGTGGCCCGGCGCTTCACGATTTTCGTGTTCGTGTCCATGCTCGCCTACAGCGCGCAGGACCTGATCCTCGAACCCTTTGCGGGCACGGTGTTCGGCTACAGCCCGGGCGCCTCGACCCAGCTCTCGGGCATCCAGCACGGCGGTGTGCTGCTGGGCATGCTGCTGGTGGCGGCATCGGGTGCTCTGGCAGCGCGGTGGAAAGCCCTGCACTGGCTTGGTTCGCTGCGTGGCTGGACGATCGGCGGCTGCATCGCATCGGCCCTGGCCTTGCTCGGTCTGGTGGCAGCGGGCATGGGTGGTCACGGCGAAACGCTCAAGGCCACGGTGTTCGCGCTGGGCGCGGCCAACGGCGCGTTCTCCATCGGCGCGATCGGCTCCATGATGCGCCTGGCCAGCGAAGGGCGCTGCTCGCGCGAGGGCGTGCGCATGGGCCTGTGGGGCGCCGCGCAGGCCATCGCCTTTGGCCTGGGTGGCCTCGTTGGCACCGGTGCCAGCGACCTGGCCCGCCACCTGATTGCCGCTCCCGGCACGGCGTACGCGTTTGTGTTCGCGCTTGAAGCCTTGGCTTTCGTCGCCTCGGCCCTGCTGGCCTGGCGCATCTCGACACCCCCACCCCAGCCGGCGACGGCTGTGTCCACCCGTGCCGATGGCCCTGCCATGGGAGCACCCACCCGGCTGAGCGCATGAACAACGACGACATTTTTGATGTGGTGGTGGTGGGCGGCGGCCCGGCCGGCGCCACCGCGGCACACGAACTCGCGCGCCGGGGACGCTCGGTCCTGCTGCTGGACCGAGCCGGACGCATCAAACCCTGCGGCGGCGCCATCCCGCCCCGGCTGATCAAGGACTTCGAGATCCCCGACGAACTGCTGGTGGCCAAAGCGCGCTGCGCCCGCATGATCGCGCCGTCGAACCACCGGGTCGATATCCCGATCGACAACGGCTTTGTCGGCATGGTAGACCGCGACCGCTTCGACGAATGGCTGCGACAGCGTGCCGCCAGCGCCGGCGCCGTGCGGCGCAGCGGGCAGTTTGTGTCACTGGAACGCGAGGCCGACGGGCTGGCGGTGGTGAACTACACCGTGCGCGATCGCAACCCCGGCGGCGAAGGCCTGCCCGCCCGGGTGCGCGCGCGCTGCATTGTGGGTGCCGACGGTGCGCGCTCCGAGGTCGCGCGCCAAGGCGGCGTGCCCGGCGCCCACCGCACACGGTATGTGTTCGCGTACCACGAGATCCTGCGCGCCCCCCCGGTGTCCGAACGGAGTGCAGACTACGACGAAAGCCGCTGCGATGTGTACTACCAGGGGCGCTTTTCACCCGACTTCTACGGCTGGGTGTTCCCCCACGGTGACACCCTGAGCGTGGGCACCGGCAGTGCCGACAAAGGCTTTTCGCTGCGCGGATCGGTGCAACGCATGCGCCAGGCCAGCGGTCTGGCCGGTGCCGAAACGCTGCGTCGCGAAGGGGCGCCCATCCCCATGAAGCCCCTGCCCCGCTGGGACAACGGGCGCGACGTGGTGCTCGCGGGTGACGCGGCCGGCGTGGTGGCGCCCGCCTCTGGCGAAGGCATTTACTACGCCATGGTGGGTGGACAGCTGGCGGCCGAGGCGGCGCACGAGATGCTCGCCACCGGCCAGGTGAAGGCCCTGCGGATGGCTCGCCAGCGCTTCATGAAACTGCACGGCACGGTGTTCTGGGTGCTGGGCGTGATGCAGTGGTTCTGGTACGGCAACGAAAAGCGGCGAGAGCGTTTCGTCAAGATCTGCGAAGACCGGGACGTGCAGCAACTCACCTTCGAGTCCTACATGCACAAGCGACTCGCCCGCAAAAAGCCCATGGCGCACGTGCGCATCTTCCTCAAAGACGTGGGGCATCTGCTCGGCCTGGCGCGGGTATGAGCGCGATGGCGCTTTCACCACTGGGCGTCTGAGGGATGGACGTGTCGTCGTTGTGGAACAGCGCCAGCCTGGTGGACGCTGCCATCGCGATCACGCTGGTTGAGTGGCTGGCGTTGGCCGCTTACCACCGTGCCACGGGGCGGGGCCTGCCACCCGAGGCCTACGCGCTGAACCTGCTCTCAGGCCTGTGCCTGATGCTGGCCCTGCGGAGCGCTTTGCAGGGCCAGGCTTGGTTTTGGGGCGCGGGGTGCCTGGCCGCATCGGGTCTGGCACACCTCACCTACCTTCGACGGCGCTGGCAGCGCCAGCGCGAGACCGATCAGGCCTTCTTGGAGTAGGCGCTGCACCAGCCGTTGGACGACACGGCCTTGCCCGGGAAAATGCCGCACGGGCCGGAGGCAGCGTCGGCCTTGCCCGAGTACAGCGCGCAGTTGGCGCACTTCTGAGCGGCCGTGTGCTTGGGAAACTTCTTGGCATCGACCTTGGTGGTGTCGGCGGCATAACCCATCGCCATCGGCTGGGCATCCTTCTCGTTCACCATGGGCACTGTCTGGGCCTGGGCGGCACCAACAGCGATCAGGCTCGAACCTGCAGCGACTTGCAACATGAATACGCGACGGGTGGAATTTTTCATGGTTCTCTCGTGGGTTGTTTGCACAATGGCTCCGCCAGATTACGCCGACTGACTGAAGCCAGACTTAAGTTTCGCCAAGACACGTCAGCGCAGTCGGGTATGCCACAAACGGCACAAGGTGGGGGGTCTGTGGCGGCTGCGTACACTTGCCCCAAAAACCGATGCCCATGAGCCCGCAAGACTACGTTCAGCAAAAGGCCGCCGCCTCTGGCAGCAGCTTCTATTACGCCTTCCTGTTTCTTCCCGCCGAACGCCGTGCCGCCATCACGGCTTTTTACGCCTTCTGCCGCGAGGTGGACGATGTGGTGGACGAGACCAGCGATCTCGGTGTGGCACAGACCAAGCTGGCCTGGTGGCGGCGGGAGGTGGCGCAGGCCTACGCGGGCGAACAGAGCCACCCGGTGATGCAGGCGCTGATGCCCCACACCGGGGCCTTTGGCATCGAAGCCAGGCACCTGCTGGCGGTGATCGACGGTTGCCAGATGGACCTGGACCAGAGCCGCTACCTGGACTTCGCCAATCTGCAGCAGTATTGCCACCTGGTGGCTGGCGTGGTGGGTGAAGTGGCGGCGCGCATCTTCGGCCAGACCTTGCCGCAGACCACGGAATACGCCCACCGGCTGGGGCTGGCCTTCCAGCTCACCAACATCGTGCGCGATGTGGGCGAAGACGCGGCGCGCGGCCGCATCTACCTGCCGGTCAACGAACTGCAGCGCTTTGACGTCAAGGCGCACGAACTGGTCAAGCGCGGCGCCGCGCCGGGCATGGACAAGGCCGACTTTGAGCGCCGGTTCCTGGAACTGATGCGCTTCCAGTGCGAACGCGCGCTGGGCCTGTACGACGAAGCCCTGGCGCTGCTGCCCGAAGCCGACCGCCGCGCGCAAAAACCCGGCCTGATGATGGCCAGCATCTACCGCACCCTGCTGCGCGAGATACAGGCCGAGCCGCTGCTTGTGCTGACCCAGCGCGTGAGCCTGACGCCACTGCGCAAGTTCTGGCTGGCCTGGAAGGTGCAAGCCCTCGGCAGGCTGTGAACATGGCCCCCACGCTCCACCGCTGCGCGTCTCTCAGCCCCCCGAGGGTGCTGATTCGCCTTGGGTCGGCCCGGCGGAGAAACACAACCCCCACGCTGCGCCGCTGCGCGGGTCGCTGCCGCCCGAGGGGGCTGGGCCTGCCTTGGGGCGGCCCGGCGGCTGGCCCGTTGCCACTCGCCCTTCGCGACGGTAAGGATGGCCTGCCATGAGAGTCGGCATCGTCGGGGGCGGCTGGGCTGGCATGGCGGCGGCGGTGACCGCGGCCGAAGCCGGGGCCGATGTGACCGTGTTCGAGGCCAGCCGCGTGCTGGGCGGCCGGGCGCGGGCCTTGCCCGTGCCGCTGCCCGACGGCCGCACGCTTGCGCTGGACAACGGCCAGCACATACTGATCGGCGCCTACCACCAGACGCTGGCCCTGATGCAGACCCTGGGCGTGGACCCGGCCACGGCGCTGCTGCGCCTGCCACTGGGCCTGCCCCACCCCGATGGCAGTGGCCTGGTGACGCCGCCCTGGGCCGCGCACTGGCCCCCGCCGCTGGACGCGCTGGCCGCCATCGCCACCGCGCGTGGCTGGACCTGGGGCGACCGGCTGGCGCTGCTGCGCGCCGCGCTGGGCTGGCGCCTCACAGGCTTCGCGGCACGCCCCGGCCAGACCGTGGCCGCGCTGTGCGCCGACCTGCCGGCGCGGGTCGTGGACGAACTGATTGAGCCGCTGTGCGTGTCGGCCCTGAACACACCGGGCGACCAGGCCAGTGCACAGATTTTTCTGAACGTGATGCGCGACGCGCTGTTCGGCCAAGGGCACCCCGGCATGGGCCCGGCCCACCTGCTGCTGCCGCGCACCGACCTGTCGGCGCTGATGCCGCAGGCCGCCGCGCGCTGGCTGCGCTCGCACCACGGGGGCCACAGCCGCGTGAGGCTGGGCGCACGGGTGGGTGCGCTGCAGTGCCGCCCCGGTGGCTGGCTGCTGCTGGGCGTGGAAGATGGCCAGGTGTTTGAAACCGCGTTTGACCATATCGTCTGGTCCACCGCCGCGGGACCCGCCGCCCAGGTGATGAACCAGACCGCCGCCCTGGCGCGCGAAACGCGCGACGATGAAACGGCGAAGGCGCTGAGCGACTGGGCACGGGTGGCCGCCGCCCTGCCCCACACCGCCATCACCACCGTGTACGCACTGGCCACGGGGCAGCGCCTGAAGGCGCCCATGCTGGCCCTGCACAGCAGTGCCGAGGCGCCGGCCCAGTTCGCTTTTGACCGCGGCCAGCTGCACCCCGATGACCCGGCCGCGCAGGGCGTGATGGCCTTCGTGGTCAGCGCCAGCGAGGGCGAACGGGAAGCCGTGCAGGCCGCGGTGTTGCGCCAGGCGGCCGCCCAGCTGGGGCTGCGCGGACTGCGCCCGCTCAAGACGGTGGTGGAAAAACGCGCCACCTTTGCCTGCACGCCGGGCCTGCAGCGTCCGCCGGCCGCCATCGCCCACGGCCTGTGGGCTGCGGGCGACTACGTCGAAGGACCCTACCCCGCCACGCTTGAAGGCGCGGTGCGCAGCGGCATCGCGGCGGCGAGCCGGTGACCACCGGGCTGGCGCTGCGCCCGCGGGCGCTGGGCCGCCCCCTGCGAATCAGCCCAGCGCCTTGGCCGCGTGCTGCGCCGGGCGCGCCATGCAGCGGTTGATCCAGTCGTGCGTGAGCGGGTGGTCGCGCATCAGATCCTGCGCGGGGCGCGCCCAGTTGAGCACAGCGGCCACGCACAGGTCGGCAATGGTGAAGCGATCGGCCGCCAGGTGCGCCTGGCCGGCAGCCTGCTGCGCCTCCAGGTGCTGCTCGATCACGCGCAGCGGCACGGCCAGGCGCCGCTCGGC
>NZ_JBPCSJ010000100.1:0-9989 GCF_051007235.1 Hydrogenophaga sp.
GGCAAAGCCGGTTCCACCGCATCCTCGAAGCAGACACTTTGCGCCGGAGAGGCCGCTGACGGATGAGGGGAAGTCCATTCCAGGGCACCGCGGAACCGGCTTTGCCGGGCCACTCGCATCGCCCCCTGGGGGGTGACGCCGCAGGCGGCGCGGGGGGGAGGCACAATCCGTTCATGACCCAGTACCCCGACGCGAAAGTGTTTCTGGTGGACGACGACGCTGGCGTGCGCGAGGCGCTGGCCTGGCTGCTGCGCACGCGGCGCCTGCTCAGCGAGGGCTTCGACAGCGCCGATGCTTTCCTGGACGAAATCGCCCGCTGGGACGACGCGCCCGACGTGCCCTGCTGCCTGCTGCTGGACGTGCGCATGCCTGGCACCAGCGGCCTGGCGCTGTTCGAGCACCTGCTCACCCTGCCGTGGAAGGCCACGCTGCCGGTGATTTTTCTGTCCGGTCACGCCGACGTGCCCACCGCGGTGGACGCGGTCAAGCGCGGGGCCTTCGACTTCTGCGAAAAGCCGTTTTCCGACAACGCGCTGGTGGACAGGGTGGAGCAGGCGCTGCACCAATCGGCCCAGGTGCAGGCCCAACGGCAGGCCCAGCGCAGCCTGCAGCAGCGCATGGACAGCCTGACCGAGCGCGAGCGCGACGTGATGCGCCTGGTCGTCGGCGGGTTGCCGAACAAACTGGTGGCCGATCAGCTCAACATCAGCGTGCGCACGGTGGAAGTGCACCGCGCGCGCGTGTTCGACAAGATGGGCGTGAAGTCGGCCGTGGAGCTGGCCAACGTGCTGCGCCAGGCGTGACGGCCGCGCCCCGCCGGCCGTTCAGCGTTTGTCGGCCGGGTCGTCGGTTTCGCGGCGCGACTGTTCCGGCAGCTCGCCCTTGTTCCGGCCGGAAAACATGGTCCACCACACGATGAACACCAGCAACACCAGCGCGCCCAGCGCTTCGAGCAAGAGCAAAGACATGAGCGTTTGGAACCTTGAAAAGCAGGTGAATGGGAGCGGGCAGCACGCCGTGCGGGCCGGGCGCCTGGCGCTGGCGGCGCTGATTGTAGGCAGCCTGGCCGCCTGCGCCGTCGACCCCTACACATATCCCCAGCCGGCGCCGGTGGTCACCGCGCCGGCCGACGACGGCCCGCTGCCGCCGGCCCTGCAGCGCGGCAAGAGCCGATGGACGCCGGTTCGCTGGGCCGAGCTGCCCGGCTGGGGCCAGGACAGCCTGCACGAGGCCTGGAACGCCTGGCTCAAGGGCTGCGAGCGCCCGGCGCCGGCCGGCATGCCCGGCCAGGCCGCGCTGTGCACCGAGGTGCGGCAGCTGGCCATCGGCACGCCGCAGGAACAGCAGGCCTGGGTGGTGCGGCGCTTCCAGCCCTACCGCGTGACCGAGGCCGACGGCTCCGTGCCCCAGGGCCTGCTGACCGGTTATTACGAACCCATCCTGCCCGCCAGCCGCGTGCCCACCGCCACCCACCGCACGCCGCTGTACGCGCCGCCGGCCGGTCTGGGCAGCGGACAGAAATGGTTTTCGCGGCAGGAGATCGACACCCTGCCCGCCGCCCAGGCCGCGCTGCAGGGCCGCGCCATCGCCTGGCTGGCCGACCCGGTGGATGCGCTGGTGCTGCAGATCCAGGGCTCGGGCCGGCTCAACCTGGGCGAGGCCGACGGCGGCCAGCGCCAGGTGCGCGTGGCCTTTGCCGGCCACAACGGCCACCCCTACCAGAGCGTGGGCCGCTGGCTGCTGGACCAGGGCGCTATCCGCGAAGGCTCGTGGGACGCGATCCGCGCCTGGGTGCGCGCCAACCCGGCGCGCGTCAACGAGATGCTCTGGAGCAATCCGCGCACCGTGTTCTTCCGCGAAGAGCCGCTCAGCGAACTGGACGCCCGTTTTGGCCCCCGGGGCGCGCAGGGCGTGGCGCTCACGCCGGGCCGCTCCATCGCTGTGGACCCGCAGAGCATCCCCTACGGCACGCCGGTCTGGCTGGCCACGCAGGGCGCGGCACTCAACCAGCAGAAGCTGGTGATGGCGCAGGACACCGGCGGCGCAATCGTTGGCGCGGTGCGGGCCGACCTGTTCACCGGCTGGGGCAGCTGGGTCGATCCGGCCTACACCGTGGCCGCCTCGCTCAAGCAGCCGCTGCAGCTGTGGGTGCTCTGGCCGCGCCTGGGCCTCTGAGCACCAGCGGCCCCTCAGCCCGTCGCGCTCGGCGCGGTGGCCGCGGCCAGCCACAGGCGAAAGCAGGCGCCCTGTCCGGGCGCGGTGACCAGCTGCAGGCTGGCGTCGTGATCGTGCAGGATGCCGTGCACCACCGACAGCCCCAGCCCCGTGCCTTTGTGCGCCGCCTTGGTGGTGAAAAACGGCTCGAAGATGCGCGCAGCCACCTCGGGTGTCATGCCCGAGCCGTTGTCCTGCACGCTGATCTGCACACCGGCGCCGGGGCACGCGCCGCGGCTGTGCAGCACCGTCAAGGCCCCGGGCTCGTCGGGCGGCGGACCGTCGGCCGCGCGCACCTGCACCACCACCTGGGCGCTGGGCTGGCCCCGGCAGGCCTGCACCCCATTGGCCACCAGGTTGATGAGCACCTGCTGGATCTGGGTGGCGTTGGCCGGCACCGTGGGCAGGCCATCGCCCACCTCCAGTTGCAGGCGCGTCGCCGGGGGCAGTGTGGTTCTGAAGACGCCTTGCAGCGACTGCACCAGCGGGCCCAGCTCCACCGCCTCGCGCTGTTCTTCCTGGCGGCGAGCAAAGGTCAGGATCTGCTGCGTCAGCGCGCGGGCGCGCCGACCGGCCTTCTGGATTTCGAGCAGGCTGGTCTGGGCCGGGTTGTCGGCGGCGGTGTCCTCCAGCGCCAGCTTCACATTGCCCAGGATGGCGGCCAGGATGTTGTTGAAGTCGTGCGCGATACCGCCGGCCAGGGTGCCCAGCGCCTCCATCTTCTGCAGCTCGCGCAGCTGCGCTTCGAGCTGGCGGCGCGCGGCCTCGGCCTGCCGGCGTTCGCTCAGGTCAAAGTCGATGCAGAAGAACTCGGGCGGGTGGTCGGGCCGCTGCAGCAGCACATGGCCCGAGTGCACGTGCACCGGGCGGCCCTGTTTGTCCTGCAGTTCGAGCTCGGCCGAGGGGACGGCCTGCCCGGTCGCCAGCATGTGGTCGGTGGCCCCGATCACCGCTTCGCGCAGCGCCGGCGGGATGATCAGGTCCAGCAGGTTGTGGCCCAGGGCTTCGTCGGCGGTGTAGCCGTACAGCTGCTCCGAGGCGGCATTCCAGAAGCGGCAGACCAGGTTGTGGTCGTAGCCCTGCACCGCGATGTTGGGGATGGCGTCGATCAGGTCGCGAAAGCGCTGGTCGCTGGCCTGTCGACCGTCCGGTGCCAAAGGCACCGGCACAACGGGCTGCACGAACGCGCGACAGCGCACGCCGCCGGTCGCCGGCGCCCAGGGCTGGCCGCTGGCCTGCAGCCCGCCGCGCGGTCCATTGCCTACGGTGCTGCGCCACGCCGCTGACCAGGCCATGCCCGGGCTGGCGCACGACAGGTGCGCGCGCAGACGCGCCGCATCATGGGCCTCGACCCGGGCCCAGAAAGCCGGATCCAGCGCCACGTCGGCGGACGGCGCGCCACCCAGCCAGGCCCAGAGCGCGGAGCTGACCCGTTCGATGCAGACGTCCCCGCCGGAGTCCACCCGCCACTGCAGGTAGGCCGGCGGCAAATGGGTTGTCAGCGCATCGAGCTGCTGGACGGCGGTGTCGGACGTTTCGGGCGGGCAGGGCGGCGAGGGCACGGAGGCGGGTCTCCCATCAGGCGCCCCGACAAGCTGCGGCACGCCCGCGCCATGTTAATGCTTTGGTGACAATTTGTAGTGCGCCACGCAACATGGGCGCGGCGACGGCGGGTCACAGCGCCATCAGTTCGGTCTGTACCGGCCAGATCAGGGCGCTGCGCTGCGTGCCGAAGTCGTGCTGCAGGCGCAGGGTGTAGCGGCCGGGGCCGCTGGCGCACAGGCGGTAACCCTCGGCCACCGGCTGCAAGGTGACGCCACCGACCTCGTCGGTCTGCAGGCGCCAGTTGGCCACGCTCGGGTCGTTCAGCCGCAGGTGGGCGCAGAAGCCGCTTTTCATGTTCGACAAGACGACCAGTCGCTGCTCGACCATCTGCGCCTCGCCGATCCGCGTCGGGTGGCTGTCTTCGATGACGCGCATCACCGGCGGGATGACGATGCGGAAGTTCAGGCTGGCGCTGGCGCCGCGGCCAGGGGGGGCGAAGCGGCTGTCGGCCAGGCCGCTGGCGGGCAGCGCCAGCGACGCCGCGGCGAGCAGCAGGATGGCGGTGGAGCGGGAATACCGGAACATGCACCTGTGATCGGTGCGGAGCCGGAAAACTTGAGGGCGGTGGCCGGGCCCTCAGTCGGCCCGCTGCACCGGGATGCGCAGATCGGTGGCTTCGCGCAGGCGCACATCGACCGTGACCTGCCCTTCGTCCACCACGCTCCACGGCAGGGGCAGGGTGTCGTTGCGCACGCCCACCGTGCGCGCGCCGGCGGCCACGAACGGGAATTCGAACCGGCCCTGGGCGTCGGTGCGCACGGCGTAGCGGTTGTCCAGCGTGACGGTGACGCCGGCGGCCCCGGCCTCGCTGGCTTCCTGGGTGCCGCTGCGGTTGGCGTCCAGGTACACCGTGCCGCGGATGCTGCCGCCGCCCTCCTGTGCGCGGCCCCCCAGCGGCACGCTGCGGCTGCCGGCCTGCAACTCGTAGCGGAGCACGGCGTAGACGCTGCGGTCGGCGCTGGTACTGACCACGCTCATGGGCGGGCTCAGCGGGTCGATCGAGGTCTGGCTGACGCTGCGGCCGCTGCTGCGGTTGAGGTTGGCTTCCAGGCTCCAGCGCGGGTCGATGCGCCACTGGGCGCCCAGGTTCAGGCCCCACTGGCGGGCGCCGCTGTCGCTGTGTTCGCCGCTGGCGCTGCCGCGCAGGCTGGCGTTGCCGGTCAGCGGCACCGCCCACGCCACGGCGGCGCGCCAGAGGTTCTGTTCGGGTTCCCCGGTGCTGGCCAGGGCGTCGCGGTGGCCCAGGCCCAGGCTGGTGGACAGGGTCCAGCCGATGGGCATGGCCCAGTCCTGGTCGTGGTCCAGGGCCACGCTGGCGGCCTCCGTGCGCCCGCCCGTCAGCGTCAGGCGCAGGCCGGCTGTGCCCATGGCGTGGGTCCAGCGGCCGTCGCCGTAGGCGGTCCAGGCGCTGCCGTCGAAGTGCCGCACCGAGCCACCGATGCCGACGCTGGCCCCCTGCGGCAGGCGCCAGCGCGCGCTGCCGGTGGCGTATCGCCCGGCAGCGGCACGCCCGCTGAGGGTGCGCAGCCAGTCCACGCTGCCTTCGGCCGACCACTGGCGGGTGCGCCACTGGCTGCGCAGGGTGACGCCTTCGAGGTCGCTGGGCAGGGCCAGGCGGGCCCAGCTCAGGCCCGGGTCCAGCCGGTAGTAGCCCAGGCCGTGCTGGCGCGGGCCGTCGTCCCATTCGCCGTCGAACCAGACGCCGCTGCGGGTGCCGGCCCCGTCGCCGGCGGTGCTGGTGACGGCCTGGCCCTGCCACCGCGTGGTGGGGCTTTCGTGGCGCAGCGCCAGCAGGGAGGCGTCGGCGTCCACCCCGGGGCTGCTGTCGCTGTCGCGCACCTGGTGGGCCGACTCGTGCTGCAGCGCCAGCGTCCAGCCGCGCAGGGGGCGCAGCGGGTCGCGTTCGGCGTCGCCGCCGGGGCCGAGGTTCCATTGCGCGCCCAGGCTGTCGCGCCGGCCGCCCAGGCCCACGAAGCGGCTGCTGGGCAGGCCGTCGAGCCGGCCGGGTTCGCCGCTGCCGGCCTGCAGTTGCAGGCCTTGCGCGGGCTGGTCCCATTCGGCGCTGACGCCTTGCAGCACGCTGGAGGGCACGAACACGCGCGATGGCAGCCGCGTGATGGACGGCGCCGGGCTGTTGATGACCCCCAGCTCGTGCTGTGCCTGCCAGCCGCCGCCCAGCGGCAGGCCGCGCTGGCGCAGGGTGAGCGTGCCGCGGCCTTCGCGCGGGTTCACCGTGCCGTCGAACGACAGGGTGCCGTGGTTGGGTGTTTCGATCAGGCCGTAGGCGGCCAGGCCCAGCCGGGTGCGGTGCGTGTCGTCGAAAGGCTGGGTGCCCAGCCGCGTTTCCAGCCGCAGAAAGCGCGGCCAGCCCGCTCCGTCGTAGGCGTAGCCGGTGTCGTTGCCCGCGGTGTCCGGGGTCAGGCCTTCGATGACCTTGTCTTCGTAGGCGGCGCCGGCCACGGGAGCGGTCTGCGCGAAGGCGCAGGGCGCGGCGAACAGGCCGCCGAGCGCCAGCCCCAGTGCGGTGCGTTGCAGGCGCCGCGCGGGCGTCATGGGGCCGGGGTGAAGCGCAGGTCCAGCGGCAGGCGCTGGGCGCCCGATTCGAGCTGGCCCTGCACCGCCAGCGGATAACGCAGTGTGGGCACCGGCTGGCCTTCTTCGGCGTTGGGGCTGAGGGGCAAGGCGCGCGTCTCGCCCGGCAGGATGGGCAGGTCGGCCGGGCTCAGGTCCAGCCGCTCGCCGGCCGCGTCGGTGCCGCGGACGAAGCCTTCGAGGCGGCCGGTGGCGTTGCCGCTGTTGCGCACCGCGATCTGCGGCAGGGGCTGGCCGTTGACCGGCGCCACGCGGGCGCCCACGATCTCCAGCCGCGGCGCAGCGTCGCCCACGGTGGCGTAGACGATGACCGCGATGCGCCCGCCCACCGGCAGGTTGAGGCTGCCGGCCACGCGGGTCGGGTCCAGGCCTTCGACCATGATGGCGAAGCGGCATTCGCGCGCCGCGGTGCCGGCCGGCGGCGTGATCTCGAAGCGGTAGCGGTAGCGCGCACCGGGTTCGAGCGTCAGTTCCTTGCGTTCGATGGCCACCCACGGGCGGCAGCTGTCGGGGGCCAGATCATTGCTGAACGTGGCCGACTGGTCGGCGTTGAGCACCCAGTCGTTGGTGTACAGGCGGTAGTTGCCCTTCTGCTGGCCGACGTGCTGGATCTCCAGCACCTGGCGCAGGGTCTGGCCGGCCTGGGTGCGCACCTCAAAGCGCGGTGGCGAAATGTAAGCGGCAAAGCCCTGCGCCATGGCCAGCGACGGGGCCACGAACGAGGCGATGGTCAGCAGCAGGGCCGGCAGGGCGGCGCGAAGGGGTGTCATCGGTCGGTGTCGATCTCGAAATGGAAGTTCAGCCGGCGCTGGGTGGTGGCCCAGTCGGCGCCCGAGCGCAAACGCAGCTGCAGCTGGTCCTGCAGGCTGTCGGCCGGCACTGCGCCGGCGTGCACCAGCGTGCGCTGGCCAGGTGTCAGGCGGCCGGGCAGCAGGCTGCCCTGGCTGGTCCAGACCGCTTCGACCGTGCCGCCCGCGTCCTGGCCCATGACCATGTAGATGCGCGCGGTCTGGCCCGCCCAGGCGCGGGTGTCCACGTGCACGTTGACGCGCACCCAGGTCTCCATGCCGGCGGCCGGTTCGGCGGTGCTGATGGGGCGCCACTGCATCTGGGCACTGGCCGGTACGGTGTGCGTGAGCGCGTCGTCCATGCGCTGGGTGCCCGCGCTGGCCAGGCCGGCCCACACCAGGGCCAGCGACAGCGGCACAGCCCGCCAGAAGGTGGCATGCGTCCGCTTCATGGGCTGCTCAGGGTGTAGACCACCTGCCCGTTGTAGGTGCCGGCGGCGCGTGGCGCGGTGTTGGCGAACACGAAGCTGTGACAGTTCTCGATGTAGGTGTTGGCGGGCACGGTCGCCAGTGTCTGGGTGGCGCCGTTGAACGTGCCGGCCGGGATCACATTGGGCACCGAGCTGCCGGCGGCCGAGACGGTCCAGCTGATCTGGGTGAACGGGATGGTGTCGCCGGCGGTGCTGGTCAGGTTGGCCGGCGAGGTCACGCTCAGCGTGGCGCTGGCCGGACCGTTGGCGGCGCTGCTGCGCCGGTAGGACGCCCCGACCATGACCTGGCTGGCCGGCGTCGGGCAGGTGGTGTAGCCGTCGCCGTACAGGCTGGCGCTCTGCGTGCTGTTGCTGGTCATGGCCAGCGCGGTGCCGTTGCCCAGCTGTGCGCCGGGCACGCTGACCTGCACCAGGTTGACGGTGGCGTTGTTGGCGTCGGCCGTGCCGTTGCCCACGTGCAGGAACACGCGGCGGCTGGCGGCCGTGAGCGTGAGCGACCAGGCATGGGCCAGCGTGCCCTGCCCCAGCAGGACGAGCAACAAGGCGCTGGCCAGGGGCCGCAGCAGGGGAAGGCGTCGAGGGGATGGCATGGCGCGTTCATTGTGACCCACGGGCCGGCGCGGGGTTCCGGCGGGCCGGCGGCCCAAACGACAACGGAGGGTCGCTGGTGGCGAGCCCTCCGTGTTCGGGGTGCGCCGAGGGCGCGGGCGGATCAGACGATCAGGGCATGCTGGCGGTGTAGGTCACCTTGCCATTGGTCGTGCCGTAGGTGCCCGGGGCCACCACGGCCGCGTTGGCGTAGCCGAAGGTCCAGTTCGCGGTGCGGCTGGTGACCTTGCCGGAGCTGACCACCAGGTTTACCGAGGCGCCGGTGGGGGCGGGGCTGGGGAAGTTCGGGGTGTCCGAGGAGGCCACGGTGATCTGGCTCCAGGGGATGGTGTCGCCGGTGGCGTTGGTCAGCGCGCCGGTGTTGGAACTGGTCAGAGCGACCACGCCGTTGTTGCCCAGCACCTTGACGGGCACCACGTTGCCGGAGATGGCGCCGGCGGCTGCGCCCGTGCCCAGGTCGGCCGGGTTGGTGGTGTAGTCGAAGGTGACGGTGTCTTCGTTGGTGTTGTTGGCCAGGCCGGCGGCGCCGGTGCCCACGGCCAGGAACAGCACGCGCGGCACGACCACGCGGAAGTTCAAGTCGGCGGCAGCGGTGCCCGAGCCGACCACCAGTTGCGATTCGGCCGATGCCAGCAGCGGCGCGGCCAGGGCCAGGGCGATGGCGGATTTGACGAACAAATGAGAGCGAGACATGTTCACGACGTTTCCTTCGGGTTGAGAGCAGCCCGCAGCGATGAAAACTTTCTGATGCACCGCTGCGGTGGCTTTGAGATGGGCGGATGCTACGAAAAGTGCCCCGCTCAGACAACCCAACCGTGGGGAAAAGTTCACGAAAACAAAGACTTGCGGCCGACTTGTCACCCAGCGGTAGCGATCCGGCGATGGGCGGTCGGCGAAAGTGCTCAAGTTTTATGGCGTTCTGCCGTGCCTAAGTGTTTGGTAAGCAAATGGCCCAGCGGCAGGGCGCTGGCGGACTTGACCTCGCCCAGTGAAAAACTGGTGTGCAGGTCTTTCACATTGGGCAGGTGGATGAGCACCTCGCGCGCGAAGCGGCTGAACTCGGCCAGGTCGGGGCAGACCACCTGCAGCTCGAAGGTGCCGGAGCCGCTGATGTAGTGGCAGCTGACGATCTGCGGGATTTTCTGGATCGCCTGCTCCATCTGGCCCAGCGCATCGCCGCTGTTGCGTTCGGCGTCCAGCCGCACGAAGGCCAGCACGCCCAGACCGATCTTGTCGCGGTTGAGTTCGGCCCGGTAGCCGGTGATGAAGCCGGCCTCTTCCAGCGCGCGCACGCGGCGCCAGCAGGGTGCCGCCGACAGGCCCACGCGGCTGGCCAGTTCGGCGTTGGTGAGCCGGCCGTCGTTTTGCAGTTCGTTCAGGATGGCGAGGTCGAACTTGTCGAGTGTTTCCATGAGGGGCATTTTTTAGAAAGAAGCTTTCTCAAGTGTCGTGAAACTGGGCATGAAAAGCAAACACCTGTCGGCGGTCGGGCCATACACTGTGCGGCACACGGCAGCCGACCGATCCGGGCGGTTGTCGGTTCACGAAACCGCTCACAAGGCGGCATTCCACCCACAGCAACCATCTTGATGAACCCGTTACTGAACCGCAGTGAAGTCGTTGCGCCAAGGCGACTTGGAGCGGGCGATGGCGTTGAGGATGACCAGCAGCTTGTGCATGCAGGCCACCA
>NZ_JBPCSJ010000101.1:0-3845 GCF_051007235.1 Hydrogenophaga sp.
ACCCAGGGCTGCCTGACCGAGGCCCAGGCCTCGCAATGGGAGGCGAATGTGCGTCAGCAGATCGCCGCGGCCAGTTGCACCGTGCAGTCGCTGTCGGTGATCGGCGGCAAGATCGACGGCGTGATCGCCTGCACCAGCATCAACCAGCCGGTGGTGCAGGTCAGCGGCCTGTACAGCGATTCGGCCTATTCGGTGAACCTGGCCTCGTCGGGCGTGGTCGGCTCGACACCGGTGACGGTGTTCGCCAAATGGGTGGGGCGCCGCCTGGGCAGCTGCTGATCGGAGCGCACCGATGAACCTGCTCCACCGTATTGGCGTCGGCGCACTGGCGCTGGGTCTGGCCTCGCTGGCCAGCGCGGCCATCCCCCTCGCGGTGCTGGAAACCCCGGGGCGCGTGCGGCTGGTGCTGCAGCAGCACGCACAGCAGAAGGCGCCCGCCCTGAGCATCCACTTTTCAGGCTACCTCGACACCCGTTGCCCATCCGACGTGCAATGCGCCTGGGCTGGTGAGGCCCGGGCGTTCTTCTGGGTCAGCGGGGCCGGCATCCAGCCCCAGGTGCTGGTGCTGCCGTGGGACGGTTCGGGTCAGCCCGCCCGCGCCACACAGCGCCTCGGGCCGTTCCGCTTCACCCTGGTGTCGCTGGAGCCGCGCCCGCTGATGAGCGGGACGGTGAACCCGGCGGACTATGTGGCCGTGCTGAACGTGGTGGCCGGTCCGGCGCCCTGAGCGCGGCGGTCAGGCCAAGGCCTGGACCAGCGCGGCCAGCGCCGCAGTCTCGGCGCGCAGCACGCGCGGGCCCAGGGTCACGGGCAGGAATCCGGCGGCGCGGGCCTGCTGATCCTCTGACGGCGACAGGCCGCCTTCCGGACCGCTGAGGAACAGCACCGGCGCATCGGCCGGTTGCCCGCGCAGCACATCGGCCAGCGGGCGGGCACCCTCGGCCAGCGAGAGCACGCAGCGCAGCGGGGCGATGGTCTCGCTGCCGCGCAGCCAAGCGGCCAAGTCGGCCACCGGCTGCACCAGCGGCACGCGGTTGCCGCCGCACTGTTCGCACGCGGCCACCGCCACCTGCTGCCAGTGCACCTGTTTCTTGGTGGCGCGATCGCCGGACAGCCGCAGCACGCTGTGCGCGGTGTGCAGCGGCTGCACGCTGGCCACGCCGAGTTCGGCGGCTTTTTCCACCAGCCAGTCCATGCGTTCGTTGGCCGGCATGCCCAGCGCCAGGTGCACGCGGCGTTGTGGCTCGCGTTCCACCGCTTCAAACGTGTCCACGCGCACGGCCACATCGCTGCGGCCCATGCGCAGCACGGTGGCCTGCCACTGCCCGCCCTCGCCGTTGAACAGCGTGATGGCGTCGCCCGGTTGGTGACGCAGCACCTGCACGTGGCGCGCGGCGGCGGCGGGGAGCTCCAGCTCGGCACCGGCGGTCAGGGGAACGGGGCAGTGAAAACGCGGCATGGGGGTGCTTGGATGGGGCGCCGGTCAGACGCGACCGAAGGCGTAGCCCGAGGCGGCCTCCAGCCCCTCGACCTTGTCGATCAGCTGCAGCAGCGGACCCAGTTCGCGGTAGCGGTGGGTGGTGGCGCGGATGTAGGCGATGAAGCGCGGCGCGTCCGCCAGGTATTTGGGTTTGCCGTCGCGCAGCGTCAGGCGCGCGAAGATGCCGGCCACCTTCAGGTGGCGCTGCAGGCCCATCCATTCCACCGCGCGGTAGAAGGCGCCGAAGTCGCTGTGCCAGTCCTCGAAGTCCATCAGCCCGGCCTTGCGCGCCTTTTCCCAGTAACGGATGGTGATATCGATGACGAAATCCTCGTCCCAGGTGAGGAAGGCGTCGCGCATCAGGCTGGCGATGTCGTAGGTGATCGGGCCGTGCACCGCGTCCTGGAAATCGAGCACGCCCAGCTGCTGCGCGAGCGTGGCGCCCGGCTGGCCGGGGATCATCAGGTTGCGTGGCATGAAGTCGCGGTGCACGTACACCGTGGGGGCGGCCAGGCAGCGTTTGACGATGCTGTCGAAGGCCTTGGCCAGCGTCTCGGCATCCTTGCCTTCCAGCGCGGTCTGGCGGTGCTGGGCCAGGTACCAGTCGGGGAAGAGCTGCAATTCGCGGCGCAGCAGCGGCTCGTCGTAAGCGGGCAGCACACCGGGCCGGGACGCCAGCTGCCAGGCCAGCAGCGTGTCCACCGCCTGCAGGTAGCGCGCGTGGTTGGCCTGCTGATTCGTGGCGTCGATCTGTTCCATCATGGTCTGCGTGCCCAGGTCGGGCAGCAGCATGAAGCCCTGCGGTTCGTCCCAGGCCAGGATGTCGGGCACCAGCAGGCCGGCGTCCTTCATCAGGCCCGCCACGTGCACGAAGGGTTGGCAGTTCTCTTTGTCGGGCGGCGCGTCCATGACGATGCGGCTGGCGCCGTCGGTGGTGTCCACGCGCAGGTAGCGGCGGAAGCTCGCGTCGGCCGAGGCCGGGCGCAGCGTCTCGGGGCGCAGGCCCTGGGCGGCGGCCAGGCCTTGCAGCCAGGTGTGGAAGGCGGTTTCGCGCGCGGCGTCGGACCAGGTGACGGCGGGGGTGTTCGGGGTCATGGGAGCGGGGCCCTGAAGGCGGCAGAAGGCGCGCCGGCAGGGGCGCGCCCGGGTGGTGGGCAGTGGATAATCGCCTGAGATTTTAGAACCCGCGTGCCCGGCGGCTGGCCGGTGCACCCGCCCTGTGCCTGCCCGGGGCGGCGGACCGCCTCCACTCCCGTCACACCTTGAACCGTCGTTCCGTCTGTCCGCTGCCCGCCGCCCGGCACCTGTTCACGCCCTCGCCCGTGGGGCATGGCGTGCGCTCGTTGCTGGCACTGATCGCCTGTGGGGCGCCCGTTCTCGTGTGGGCGCAGACCGATGCGTCAGCAGCCCTGAAGGCCAGCGCGACCCTGCTGGAGACCCTGCCCGAAGCGGCGCAGGGCCAGGTGCCCAGCTTCGTTTCGGGTGATCGGCTGCACGGTCAGACCGACGGCGTGGTGGTGATCGAGGGTGGCGCCGAGTTGCGCCGCCACGGCCTGGTGATCAAGGCCGACCGGCTCGAATACGACCAGCGCAGCAGCGAAGCCAAGGCCGAAGGGCAAGTGCTCATCAACCGCGGGGGCAACCGTTTCGAGGGCCCCTCGCTGCAACTGAACGTGGAGACCAGCCGCGGCCACTTCGAGCAGCCGGCGTTTTCGCTGCTGCAGAGCGACGGGCATGGCGACGCGAAGCGGGTGGACTTTCTGGGGCCGGACAAGGTCGAGGCGACCGAGGCCCGTTATTCGACCTGCCCGCGCACGCCGGGCGCGAAGTGGATGCCCGACTGGCTGGTGCGGGCCGACCGCATCGAGCTGGACAACGCCGAAGAGGTGGGCACGGCCCACGGCGGCGTGATGGAGTTCAAGGGCGTGCCCTTTCTGGGGGCGCCCTACCTGAGCTTCCCTCTGACCGACAAGCGCAAGAGCGGCGTGCTGCCGCCGACCATCAACCTGGACAACGTCAGCGGGCTGGAACTGACCCTGCCCTACTACCTGAACCTCGCGCCCGAGTTCGACGCCACGCTCTACCCGACGCTCATGAGCAAGCGTGGCCTGGACATGGGGGGCGAGTTCCGCTACTTGCAGCCCGCCTACAACGGCCGCCTGCGCGCGGCCTACATGCCCAACGACACGCTGCGCAGCAGCGACCGCTGGGGCTACGCCCTGCAGCACCAGCACAGCGTGTCCACCGGCGCCACGCTCGGCGGCATGGGTCTGCAGAGCCCGCTGGGCCTGCGCCTGAACCTCAACCGCGTGAGCGACGACAACTACTGGCGCGACTTCCCGCGGGGCAGCACCTCGCTGACCTC
>NZ_JBPCSJ010000102.1:0-8699 GCF_051007235.1 Hydrogenophaga sp.
GGTGTACATCGGCCCCAAGGTGGGCGGCGGCATCGAGATCTGGTTCGCGTATGTGCTGGCGCTCGTGTTCCTGCTGTTCCGTCCGCAAGGCCTGTTCGGCGAAAAAATCATCGATCGCGTCTAGATATGAAGCACCCCCTGCGCCGCTTCGCGTCTTCCCCCTCTCTCGCCTTCGGCGGGAGGGTGACGCTCCCTGTGGCCTGGCAAAGCCAGTTCCACGGGAGCCCTGGACAAGACACCGCTCGCCGCACCCTGTGCTGGTGAACAACTAAGGAATCGACAGATGTTCTATCGTGAAAACGGTCAGTTCAAGACCTCTTACCGCGCCGACCAGCAGATCTTTCCGATCGCGCAGGACCGCTGGGCCCTGTTCGCGCTCATCGCCTTCGCCTTCATCGGCGTGCCGATGCTGGCCGACGAGTACCTGTTTCGCGCCATCTTCATCCCGTTCCTGATCCTGGCGCTGGCCGCCCTGGGCGTGAACATACTGGTGGGCTACTGCGGCCAGATCTCGCTGGGCTCGGGCGCCTTCATGGCGGTGGGCGCCTACATGGCCTACAACACCTACATCCGCATCGACGGCATGCCGCTGATCGTGGCGCTGCTGGCAGGCGGCTTCTTCGCCACCCTGGTGGGCATGTTCTTCGGTATCCCCAGCCTGCGCGTCAAGGGCCTGTACCTGGCGGTGGCCACGCTGGCGGCGCAGTTCTTCTGCGACTGGGCTTTCCTGCGCATCGGCTGGTTCACCAACAACAACGCCTCGGGCTCGGTGTCGGTGTCCAACCTGCAGGTGTTCGGCATGGCCATCGACACGCCGCTGGAGAAGTACCTGTTCTGCCTGGCCTTCCTGGTCGTGTTTGCCCTGCTGGCCAAGAATCTGGTGCGCTCGGCGATCGGCCGCGAGTGGATGGCGATCCGCGACATGGACGTGGCCGCCGCCGTGATCGGCATCCGCCCGATGTACGCCAAGCTCAGCGCCTTCGCGGTCAGCTCCTTCATCATCGGCGTGGCCGGTGGTCTCTGGGGCTTCGTCCACCTGGGTTCGTGGGAGCCGGCCGCCTTCTCCATCGACCGCTCGTTCCAGCTGCTGTTCATGGTGATCATCGGTGGCATGGGCTCGATCATGGGCAGCTTCTTCGGCGCTGCCTTCATCGTGCTGCTGCCCATCTTCATCGAGCGCTTCAGTCTGCTGGTCGGCCTCTCGACCGCCGCCGCCGCCCACATGACCTTCATGGTGTTCGGCGCCCTGATCGTCTGGTTCCTGATCGTGGAACCCCACGGCCTGGCCAAACTCTGGAGCATTGCGAAGCAGAAACTTCGCCTGTGGCCTTTCCCCCATTGATTCCCCGTTGGTTTTTGTGTGTGCCTGCCTTTTCCTTAGGAGACAAAGCGATGAAAGTGCGTAACCTGGTTCTGTCTGTTTCGATGGCTTGTGCCGCCCTGTCGGGCGCGCTGGTCTCCACCGCGGCCATGGCGCAAGCCAAGGAGCAGTTCTTCCCCGTGCTGGTCTACCGCACCGGCGCCTACGCACCCAACGGTGTGCCATGGGCCAACGGCTATGTGGACTACCTCAAGCTGGTCAACGCCCGCGGCGGCGTCAATGGCGTGAAGCTCTCGTTCGAAGAATGCGAGACCGGCTACGCCACCGACAAGAGCGTGGAGTGCTATGAGCGCCTGAAGGGCAAGGGCGCCACCGTGTTCCAGCCGCTGTCCACCGGCGCAACGTTCGCGCTGACCGAGAAGGCACCCGTCGACAAGATCCCGCTGATCACCGCCGGCTATGGCCGCAGCGAGTCGGCCGACGGCGGCGTGTTCAAGTGGAACTTCCCGATCGCCGGCACCTACTGGGTGGCGGCCGACGCCATCATCCAGCAGCTGGGCAAGAAGGAAGGCGGTCTGCCCAACCTCAAGGGCAAGAAGATCGCGCTGGTCTACCACGACAGCCCGTTCGGCAAAGAGCCTATTCCCCTGCTGCAAGAGCGCGCGTCGCAACTGGGCTTCCAGCTGAGCCTGCTGCCTGTGACCGCCCCGGGCGTGGAGCAGAAGGCCACCTGGCTGCAAGTGCGTCAGCAGCGTCCCGACTACGTGGTGCTGTGGGGCTGGGGCGTGATGAACTCCACCGCCCTGAAGGAAGCCCAGGCCACTGGCTACCCGCGCGAGAAGATGTATGGCGTGTGGTGGGCCGGTGCCGAGCCGGACGTCAAGGACGTGGGCATGGGCGCCAAGGGCTACAACGCCGTCACGATGCAGCACGGCACCGAAAAGGGCGCCGATGTGGTCAAGGAAGTCCTGTCCAAGCTGCACGACAAGGGCCAGGGCACCGGGCCCAAGGAAGAAGTGGGTGACGTGCTCTACATGCGCGGCCTGATGAGCGCGATGTTCGCCGTGGAAGGCGTGCGCGCAGCCCAGGAGCGTTTCGGCAAGGGCAAGGTCGTCACGGCCGAGCAGGCCCGCTGGGGCTACGAGAACCTGAACCTGACGCAGGCCAAGCTGGACGCGCTGGGCTTCAAGGGCGTGATGCGCCCGGTGTCCACCAGCTGCCAGGACCACATGGGCGCCAACTGGGCCCGCGTGCACACCTGGGACGGCGGCAAGTGGCAGTTCACCAGCGACTGGCTGCAGGCCGACGAGCAGATCCTCAAGCCCCTGGTGAAGGGAGCTGCTGACAAGTACGCCGCCGAGAAGAAGCTGACCCGTCGCACGGGCGCCGACTGCCAGTCTTGATGTAACACCCCCGCCGCAAGGCGGGAATCACCCCTGCGCGCTGCGCGCTCCCCCTCAAGGGGGCGGCGCCTGCGGACCGGCAAAGCCGGTTCCGCGGCACCTCTAGATAAGGGCACCTGGCGCGCAGCGGGTGGGCGGCTGAGTTCAGCCGCCATTCACAAGACCGGCTGGCCGCGTCTTGTGAATGGTCCACGAGGAAATCACCATGAGCACTGCACCCAACATCGTTCTCAACGTCAACGGCATCGAGGTCATCTACAACCACGTGATCCTGGTGCTCAAGGGCGTGTCGCTGAACGTGCCCGAAGGCAAGATCGCGGCCATCCTGGGCGGCAACGGCGCGGGCAAGACGACCACGCTGCGCGCCATCTCCAACCTGCTCAAAGGCGAGCGCGGCGAGGTCACCAAGGGCAGCATCGAGCTGCGCGGCGAGCGCATCGAAAACCTCTCGCCGGCCGACCTGGTCAACCGCGGCGTGGTGCAGGTGATGGAAGGGCGTCACTGCTTTGCGCACCTGTCCATCGAGGACAACCTGATGACCGGGTCCTACACCCGCACCGACAAGGCCGAGATCGCGCGCAACCTGGAGAAGGTCTACACCTACTTCCCGCGCCTGAAGACGCGCCGCACCTCGCAGGCGGCCTACACCTCGGGCGGCGAGCAGCAGATGTGCGCCATCGGCCGCGCCCTCATGGCCAACCCCAGCGTGGTGCTGCTCGATGAGCCCTCCATGGGTCTGGCGCCGCAGATCGTGGAAGAGGTGTTCGAGATCGTCAAAGACCTCAACACCAAGGAGAAGGTCACCTTCCTGATCGCCGAGCAGAACACCAACATGGCCCTGAAGTACGCCGACTACGGCTACATCATGGAAAGCGGCCGCATCGTCATGGACGGCGCCGCCAGCGACCTGCGCAACAACGAGGACGTCAAGGAGTTCTACCTCGGCATGGGCGGCGGTGAACGCAAGAGCTTCAAGGATGTGAAGAGCTACAAGCGCAGGAAGCGTTGGCTGGCGTAAAGGAACACCCCCGCGCCGCCTTCGGCGTCACCCCCTCAAGGGGGCAACGCGAGTGGCCCGGCGAAGCCGGTTCCACCGCGTTCTGATTTGAAGACATCTCTCTCTTACCTCTGTGGTTCTCGATATGACCGACTTCTTCGACGCTCTGGAAACCCGCTCGCCTGATCAGCGCGAGGCGGCTCAGATGGCCGCGCTGCCGGGTCAGCTGGCCCACGCCAAGCAGAACAGCGCGGCGTTCGCCGACATCCTGCGCGACATCGATGTCTCGGGCATCCACAGCCGCGCCGCGCTCACGCGCATCCCGGTCACGCGCAAGAGCGAACTGCTGGAGCGCCAGAAGGCCAAGCGCCAGCACGATGCGTTCGGTGGTTTCTCGGCCCTGCTGCGCGGCCCGGCCATGTCGCGCATCTTCGCCAGCCCGGGCCCGATCTACGAACCCGAGGGCAACAGCCGGGACTACTGGCGCGCCGGCCGTGCGCTGTTCGCCGCGGGCTTTCGCGCCGGCGAACTGGTGCACAACAGCTTCAGCTACCACATGACGCCGGGCGCCTTCATCCTCGAATCGGGCGCGCACGCCGTGGGCTGCACCGTGTTCCCGGGTGGCGTCGGCCAGACCGAGCAGCAGCTCGAAGCCATGGTCGACCTCAAACCCAACGCCTACACCGGCACGCCCAGCTTCCTGCGCATCCTGCTGGACAAAGCGGCCGAGGCCGGCATCGCCCTGCCCAGCCTGACCAAGGCCTCGGTCGGCGGTGAAGCCTGCCCGCCCAGCCTGACAGCCTGGTTCAAGGAGCGTGGCGTGGACGTCTACCAGACCTACGCCACCGCCGACCTGGGCCTGGTGGCCTACGAGACGCAGGCCCGCGAGGGCCTGGTGCTGGACGAAGGCGTGATCGTCGAGATCGTGCGCCCCGGCACCGGCACGCCGGTGGACGACGGCGAAGTCGGCGAGCTGGTGGTGACCACGCTGAACGCGGCCTACCCGCTGATCCGCTTCGGCACCGGCGACCTCTCGGCCATCCTGCCCGGGCAGTGCCCCACCGGCCGCACCGCGCCGCGCATCAAGGGCTGGATGGGCCGCGCCGACCAGACCACCAAGATCAAGGGCATGTTCGTGCACCCCTCACAGGTGGCCGAGATCGCGCGCCGCTTCCCCGAGGTGAAGAAGGCCCGGCTGGTGGTCAGCGGTGAAATGGCCAACGACCAGATGTGCCTGCAGGTGGAAGCCACCGAGGTGGGCGATGGCCTGCGCGACAAGCTGGAAGAGGCCATGCGCGACGTGACCAAGCTGCGCGGCCAGGTGCAGGTGGTGCGCCCGGGCAGCCTGCCCAACGATGGCAAGGTGATCGAGGACGCGCGCAGCTACCAGTGAAACCGACCGGGCGCACAGGCCGCCCGGCAGCGGGTTTCCCCGGGGTCTGCGGTACGTGTTTTCCGCGATGGGGCGCGCCAGGGTCGGAACTACCATCCGGTGGTCGTTCCCCTATCCCATCGGAGTTGTCATGAAAAAGATCTTCACCCTGGCCCTGACCGTGGCCGCCGTGTCGGGCGCCTTTGCCCAGGCCTTCCCCTCCAAACCCATCACCCTGGTGGTGCCGTTTGCCGCCGGCGGCCCGACCGACCTGGTCGCACGCCAGCTGGCCGAAGCCATGCGCAAGCCTCTGGGCGGCGCCAACATCGTGGTGGAGAACGTCGCCGGCGCTGGCGGCACCATCGGTGCGGCCAAGGTGGCCCGCGCAGCTCCAGACGGCCACACCCTGCTGGTCTGGCACATCGGAATGGCCGCCACCACCAGCCTGTACCGCAAGCAGTCCTTCAAGCCGCTGGACGACTTCGAATTCCTGGGCATCATCAACGACGTGCCCATGACCATCATCGGCTCGAACAAGCTGGCCGAGAACCGCCGCTACCGCGACTTCGAGAACTACGTCCGCACCAATTCCGACAAGGTCAACCTGGCCCACGCCGGTCTGGGTTCCGCCTCGCACCTGTGCTCGCTGATGTGGCAAACCGCCATGAAGCTGCCCAAGCCGCTGACCTCCATCGCCTACAAGGGCACCGCCCCCGCCATGAACGACCTGCTGGGCGGCCAGGTGGACATGATGTGCGACCAGACCACCAACACCACCTCGCAGATCGAAGGCGGCCGCGTGCGCGCCTACGCCGTCACCACGCTCAAGCCGCTGACCGGCAACAAGCTGCTGGCCGACCTGCCCACGCTGGACGGCCTGGGCCTCAAGGGCTTCAACCTGACGATCTGGCATGGTATGTACGCGCCGAAGGGCACGCCGGCTGCTGTGGTCAAGAAGGTCAACGACGCGCTGCTGGTCGCCCTGAAAGACCCCGAGTTCATCAAGCGCCAGAGCGAACTGGGTGCCCTGGTGGCCGCGCCCAACGACAAGCGCGTGACGCCCGAGGGCCATAAGGCCTTCGTGGCCAACGAGATCAGCAAGCTCAAGATCGCCATCGACGCTGCAGGCCAGTACGCCGACTGAGCAGTACCCGGGCTTTCAACCCAACAAAAAAGCCGCCCCTGGGGGCGGCTTTTTCATGACCAAAAGAGATTGGCCTGTCGACTCCAAAGCCTGGACCGCGGGCGGTACGCCTCCAAAGCGGCATGGGGGCATACGGCCGGCGAGCCGCGTCAGCCGCGGGGCAGCCGGACCCCGGTCAAGCCCCGTGGCACTTCTTGTATTTTTTGCCGCTGCCGCAAGGGCATGGGTCGTTGCGACCCGGCGTGGCGTCCCGGCGCACCGGCTCCGCGCGCGGGCCCAGGCTTTGCCAGATCTGGCGCAGGTCGTACACCGCCCAGAGGGCGGAGCCGAACGCGTTGGCGCGGTCCTCGCTCACGCTGGGCGGGCCGTCTTCAGCGTGCAGGTTGAAGGCGGGCTTGCCGGTGTCGTCCTCGGTCAGCGCCACGATGGCGTCCAGCGCCTCGTCGATCCAGCCCGCGGTCTCCTTGTCGCGCGGGGCTTCCCATTCCTCGGGCCAGTTCTCCACCACGAACATGAAGCCCAGCGCCCACACCTGGCCGTAGGCTGGCAAGGCCTGCTCGGCCACCTCTGCCTGCTCGGCGTCGGGCAGCAGCTCCACGGCACCACGCACGTCCATCACCTCGGGGTGGTAGCAACGCTCGTCCTCCAGCGACTCGACATCGGCGTTCAGCGCCTCGGCCACCTCGTTCCAGCGGCGCGTCCAGAGCGCCATGAAGCGCTCGGACTGCGCCGCATCGGCAAAGCGGTTGTCGTCCCCACCGTCCCCCACCCCCAGCAGGATCGGCAGGAACTCGTCGGGCAGGATCAGCCGGCGCGTGCACAGCAGTGCGGCGATGGCGCCCTCGCAGAACTCCCACTGCGGCACGTCCTCGCCGCGCGAACGCAGATCGTCCAGGATGTCTTCGAGCACGTCGAAGTCTGGGCCGTCCAGGGGCGGCAAAGTGGTGGTGGAAGAGCTTGACATGGTGATTTCAGATACGAGGTGGCGCAGTGTATCGCCCGCACCAGACCGTGCCTCGGCGGAAGCATGAGCAGGCAACTCTGTCGATTTTTTTGACAGCACTACCTCTACAGACGAGGATGCTCGTGGTAAGCCATTGATTCACAACGCCATCATCGCAACGGCACAACTTTTGCTTACATTTGAAACAAATCTTCCCTGCCCCGCCATGACCTTCCTCCGCTCATCCATCACCGCGCTCATGGGTCTGTCGCTCGCTTCGACCGCCATGGCGGCCGCGGTGATCGCGGCGGATCCGTTTGACGGAACCAGCCGTGTGCTCGATGGTGCCCGTCGAGGGACAGGCTGGGCCACAGCGTGGTCCGATCGTGATCAGGTCAACGGCCGCATCGTCGCCACCAAAGCATCTGATGCGCCCATGTCGGGCAAGGCACTCCGGGTCCAGGGCAATGCGGCCACAGCCGCCACGCGACAACTCCGCCAGACGGTGAGCAGCAATGTGCTGATCAGCTTCGACATCCAGTTCGACGCTGGCCGGCTCAACACCAACGACCTCTTCGGCCTGTGGCTGGGGGGAGTGGCGGGTCCCACGATCGGGCTGCGGGGCAACTGCGGCACGGGCCAAGGTTGCACCGACGATCTGTTCGTGCGCACTGGCGCGACGGGTATCGGTTCCACGGGTGTGAACATCACACTGGGAACCACCTACAGCATCCTGGGTTACCTGCAGAAGGTCGATGGGTCGGCGGTCTACAACCGCTTCGACCTGTGGGTCAATCCGACCGAAGAAGACTGGACATCCCTCACCGGCGCAGACATCACGAACTTCGGCATTTCGGGCGTCAGCGCTTTCCGAAAGATCGGTGTGCGAACCGCCAACCTCGAAACCAACGATGCGGTGTTGATGGACAACCTTCGCATCGGTCTGGCGGACCCCAGGCCTCCCGCCCTGTCGCCGGTGGCCGCACCAACGACGAATCCTGTGCCAGAGCCCGGAACCCTGGCGCTGCTGGGCGCAGCCTTGGTCGCCTTGACCGCCAGTGTGCGTCGGCGTCAGCACTGATCACTGCCGCACGCAAGCCAACGGGCCGGGCCATCTGAAAAGGGGCCCGGTTTTTTTCTTGGCGGGCAGCGCGTATGGCATCGTTTCACAAACCGCAAGGGCGGTGGTGCACAGAGACTGTTCAGGAGGCTCCCGGTCTCAGGACGTGAGCCGCAGAACCGCCACGGATCCACGCCAGTGCAGACGGGCATACTCGGCGAGGCCATCTCGCACAGGCCGCCACCACCGCACCATGACCCTTGCCTCTACGCCGCTGACCTTGCGCCCCGTCAACGCCGGCGTGCTCGCCGTACACGACGTGGTGGGCCTGCACGTGGGCAACCTCAAGCGCATCGGCGCGGTGTGGAAGTTCAAGGCCGTGGGCTACACCGAAGCGGGTGAGCTAGTGCCCGGTGGCGGCCCGCTCACCCAGCGGCACAACACGGTGTTCGAACGGCC
>NZ_JBPCSJ010000103.1:0-2321 GCF_051007235.1 Hydrogenophaga sp.
GCCTGGCAGGGCCGGATGCCCAGGTGCTGTCCGGCGACGAGATGGCCGCGCTCAGCGACGCGGCGCTGAGCGAGCGCCTGGCGACGGTCAACGTCTGCGCCCCTATCGCGCCGGAGCAGAAGCTGCGCATCGTGCAGGCGCTGCAGGCGCGCGGCGACATCGTGGCCATGACGGGTGACGGCGTGAACGACGCCCCGGCCTTGCGCGCCGCGCACGTGGGCGTGGCCATGGGCCAGCGCGGCACCGACGTGGCGCGCGAGTCGGCCGCGCTGGTGCTGGTGGACGACGACTTCGCCGCCATCGTGCGCGCGGTGCGGCTGGGGCGGCGCATCTTCGACAACCTGCGCAAGGCCATGTCCTACATCCTCGCGGTGCACGTGCCCATCGCGGGCATGGCGCTGCTGCCGGTGCTGCTGGGCTGGCCATCGCTGCTGTTTCCCATGCACATCGCCTTGCTCGAACTGATCATCGACCCGGCCTGTTCGATCGCGTTTGAAAACGAGCCGGCCGAGCCCGACGCGATGCAACAGCCGCCGCGCGACGCCAGCGCGCCGCTGTTCGGCGGGCTGAGCCTGTGGCTGGCACTGCTGCAGGGGCTGGGCGTGCTGGCGGCGGTGCTGGGCGCCTTTGCCTGGGCCGCGCCGCGCCTGCCCGAGGACGAAGCCCGGGCATTTGCCTTTGCAACCCTGGTGGTGGGCAACCTGGCGCTGATTTTTTCCAACCGCTCGGCCACGCGGCCGATCTGGGCCACGCTGCGCACGCCCAACACCGTGCTGTGGGCAGTGGCGGGCCTGGCGCTGGTGCTGCTGCTGGCCGCGCTCTATGTGCCCTGGGCGACCGGGGTGCTGCGCTTTGCGCCCTTGCCGGCGCACGAACTGGCCGCCGCATGCGCGCTGGGCATGCTGAGCGTGTTCTGGTTCGAAGGCATCAAGTGGGTGCAGCGCACCCGCCAGAACGTCACTCAGACCGCCCGCTGAATACGCGGCGGCGTGGCCGCGGCGCCCACCCCCCCAACGCCCTGGCCGGGCGTGGGGCGACCGGTGGCGCGCGCCGGAAACCGCGCTACACTGCGCGCCTGCTCCGGGGTGCACGGGCCTGCCAAGGCCCGGCGCTGAGATGGTGTGAAACACCAAACCCGTGAACTTGATCCGGCTAGTACCGGCGAAAGAAGAGCGCATGCCTTGAGAGATCCGTGGACGGGTCACCGGGTGTGCTGATGGAACCGACCACGCCCGACATGGGTGTTGGTTGCGGGCCGTCGGCGCCCCCGCACACGGTCCACAGTCCCCCCAGGCGGTCCTCCGGAGCTGTTCGTTGCCGCAACAGCTTTTTCAACCAGGAGACCGCCCCATGAACGCCCCCGACAAGCTCCAGCAACTGCTCTCGCTCACCCGAGAACCCTTTCCCCAGTCGAAGAAGGTCTACGTGCCCGGCGCCGCACCCGGCGTGCAGGTGCCCATGCGCGAGATCGCGCTGACCAACGGCGAAACGGTCACGGTCTACGACACCTCGGGGCCCTACACCGACCCGGCCGCCGACATCGACATCCGCCAGGGCCTGGCGGCGGTGGCCCGCGCCGGCTGGATCGCCGCGCGCGGCGACACCGAACGCTACGACGGCCGCAGCCGCGTCGCGCTGGACGACGGCGGCAAACACGGGGAGACCACCGATGCCCGCATCGAGGCCCTGCGCGCCGAGGCCGCCGGCCTGCAGCGCCAGCCGCTGCGGGCCAAGGCCGGCCAGAACGTCACGCAAATGCACTACGCCCGCCAAGGCATCGTCACGCCCGAGATGGAGTACATCGCCATCCGCGAGAACGGCAAGCGCGAATGGATGAAGGAGTACCTGGGCAGCGCGGAGCGCGAGGCGCGCCTGAAGGGCAACCCGATGGGCGCGCGGATTCCGGACGTGATCACGCCCGAGTTCGTGCGCGACGAGGTGGCGCGCGGCCGCGCGGTGATCCCGGCCAACATCAACCACCCCGAGGTGGAACCGATGATCATCGGCCGCAACTTCCTGGTGAAGATCAACGCCAACATCGGCAACTCAGCCGTGACCTCGTCCATCGAAGAGGAGGTGGAAAAACTCGTGTGGTCCATCCGCTGGGGCGGCGACACGGTGATGGACCTCTCGACCGGCAAGAACATCCACACCACGCGCGACTGGATCGTGCGCAACAGCCCGGTGCCCATCGGCACGGTGCCGATCTACCAGGCGCTGGAGAAGGTGGGTGGCGTGGCCGAAGACCTCACCTGGGCGATCTTCCGCGACACGCTGATCGAGCAGGCCGAGCAGGGCATCGACTACTTCACCATCCACGC
>NZ_JBPCSJ010000104.1:0-1367 GCF_051007235.1 Hydrogenophaga sp.
GCCCGAGATCTACTGGAACATGCTGCAGACCGCCGAACAGGTGGCCAAGCGCTACAACATCAGCCGCGACGCCATGGACGAGTACGGCGCCGCCAGCCAGCAGCGCGCCACGGCCGCTCTTGAAGCCGGCCTGTTCAAGGCCGAGATCGCCCCCATCACCGTGACCGCCGGCGTCGCCGACAAGGTCATGGGCCTGATGACCAAGCAGGTCACGGTCGAGAACGATGAAGGCATCCGCGCCGGCACCACCAAGGAAGGCATCTCCGGACTGCGTTCGGCGCTCCCGGGTGGTCTGGTGACGGCCGGCAACGCCAGCCAGTTCAGCGACGGCGCCGGCGCTTGCGTGCTGATGGACGAAACCCTGGCCGAGAAGCGCGGCCTGCCGCCGCTGGGCCGCTTCCTGGGTTTTGCCGTCGCCGGTTGCGAGCCGGATGAAATGGGCATCGGTCCGGTGTTTGCCATCCCCAAGGTGCTCGCCCGCCTGGGCCTGAAGGTCAGCGACATCGACCTGTGGGAACTCAACGAAGCCTTCGCCGTGCAGGTGCTGTACTGCCGCGACAAGCTGGGCATCCCGGCCGACCGGCTGAACGTCAACGGTGGCGCCATCGCTGTGGGACACCCCTACGGCGTGTCGGGCCAGCGCCTGACCGGCCACGCGCTGATCGAAGGCAAGCGCCGCGGCGCCAAGCGCGTCTGCGTGACCATGTGCATCGGCGGCGGTATGGGCGCGGCCGGGGTGTTTGAAGTTCTGTAAGGACTTCAAATGAGCGAGGTCACGGTCAGCCCGGAGGTCTTCCTCGCCATGGGCCGCGAGGTCCTGGCGAAGCAGCCCTTTTCGGTGCTGATCGGGGCCGAGCTGGCCTCGTTGTCGCCGGGCCGGTGCGAACTGCACGTGCCGGTGTCCGACGCGGTGAAACAGCAGCACGGTTTCGTGCACGGCGGCGTGCTCAGCTACGCGGCGGACAACGCCCTGACGTATGCGGGTGGCACGGCGCTGCGCGTGCCGGTGGTCACCTCCGAATTCAAGATCAACTACCTGCGCCCGGCCATCGGCGATCGGCTGATCGCGCGCGCTTCAGCCGTGCACACGGGCAAGACGCAGGCGGTGTGCCGCTGCGACGTCTTTGTGGTGCAGGACAGCGAAGAAAAGCTCTGTGCTGTGGCGCAGGGCACGATCGCCGCACTGCCAGCGGCGCCGGCCTGAACCCACAGCCTCGGCGCGAAGCGGTCGTCGGGTTGTTCCTCTGGCGCCTTCGGCAGCCAACGACATACTGCAGTCCATGACGCCTTACCGCATCGGCTCTGGTGCCGGCTACGCCGGTGACCGCATCGACCCCGCGCTCGACCTGGCCGAGCGTGGCGAACTC
>NZ_JBPCSJ010000105.1:0-11039 GCF_051007235.1 Hydrogenophaga sp.
GGACCTGGAAGCCCAGATCGCCGTCCACGTTGCGCAGCAGGCGCAGGCCGACGTCGTGCCAGGGCGTGGCGGCGCGGTCTTCGCGGGCGCCGGTGATGGCGATCTTGGCGTCGGCGCTCTTGCGGTCGCAGCGCAGGTCGGGCTGCACGAAGAAGGCGCTGACGCGGTCCAACTCGGCCTGGGTGATGGTGTGCGGCGCGCCGTCCTGTTCGACTATGTCGCGGTACTCGGCTTCCACCTGGTCGGTGAAGGACTGGCCTTCGGCCTTGACCAGGATCTTGATGCGGGCCTTGTACTTGTTGTCGCGGCGGCCAAAGCGGTTGTAGGCACGGACCACGGCTTCGAGGTAGTTGAGGATCTGGTTCCAGGGCAAAAACTCGCGGATCACCGCGCCGATGATGGGCGTGCGGCCCATGCCGCCACCCACGCGGACCTGGAAGCCCAGATCGCCGTCCACGTTGCGCAGCAGGCGCAGGCCGACGTCGTGCCAGGGCGTGGCGGCGCGGTCTTCGCGGGCGCCGGTGATGGCGATCTTGAATTTGCGCGGCAGGAAGGCGAACTCGGGGTGCAGCGTGCTCCACTGGCGCATGATTTCGGCGAAGGGGCGCGGGTCGGCCACCTCGTCCACGGCGATGCCCGCCAGGGCGTCGGTGGTGATGTTGCGGATGCAGTTGCCGCTGGTCTGGATGCCGTGCAGGTTCACGCTGGCCAGCAGGTCCATCACGTCTGCGGCGCGGCTCAGGGGAATCCAGTTGAACTGCACGTTCTGGCGCGTGGTGAAGTGGGCGCAGCGGTCCGGCAGGCTGGGCACGTCGGCCAGCGCGACAACGGCTTTGGAGATGTCGTGCACCTCCTTGTTGTCGAAGTCGCGGGCCACCCGGGCCAGGGCGCGCAGCTGGGCTGTGTTGATTTCGCCGTAGGGCACGGCCACGCGCAGCATGGGCGCAAAGCGCTGGACGTACCAGCCGTTTTGCAGACGCAGGGGTTTGAACTCTTCCCCACCGAGGGTGCCGGCGTGGAAGCGGTCGAGCTGGTCGCGGAACTGCGCGGCGCGCTGCTGGACGAACTGTCGGTCGAAATCGGAGTACTGGTACATGTCGGTCTGGGAGAACGGAAATCAGAAAGCGATCAGCTTGGTGCCAGCGTAGGCCAGCAGCAGCGAGAGCAGGGAGCGCACCAGGCGCTCGGGCGTGTGCCGCATCAGGCGGGTGCCCAGCCAGATGCCAGGCAGCGAGCCCGCCAGCAGCTGGGCCAGCAGGGGCCAGTCCACCGAACCCAGGCTGGCGTGGCCCAGGCCAGCCACCAGGGTCAGCGGCACGGCATAGGCGATATCGGCCGCCACGATGCGCGGCAGCGGCAGGAGCGGGAACAGGATCAGCAGCACCGACACGCCGATGGCCCCAGCACCGACCGAGGTCAGCGTGACCAGGGTGCCGATGACCGCGCCGAACAGCACCGGCAGGCTCCAGTGGCGGGCGCGGGTCGCGTCCTGCAACTGGCCTTCGGGTAGGCTGCGCGGCAGCTGCTTGCCGCGCGCGGCCTTGTACAGCATGGCGGCGGCTGTCAGCAGCAGGGCGATGCCCAGGGTGTGCGTCATGACGGCTTGCACCTCGGGGTTGGCAGGGCCCACCCGGTGCAGCACCCACAGGGTGATCAGCGCGGCCGGGATGCTGCCAGCGCACAGCTGCCCCACCACTCGCCAGGGCACCAGGCGCTGGCGGGCCAGGCTGAGCGTGCCACCGGCCTTGGTGACGGCGGCGAACAGCAGGTCGGTGCCGACGGCCATGTAGGGTTTGATGCCGAAGAAAAAGATCAGGATCGGCGTCATGAGCGAACCGCCGCCCACGCCGGTCAGTCCGACGATGAGTCCCACGGCAAAGCCGGCCAAGATGAGGGCGTATTCAGGCATGGGCGGCACTGTAGGCGCGGCGCCTTAGATGGCAAACGACTTTTTATTTATGCATTTATTGCCAGATGGCATAAAGGGCGCAACGGTGGCCGTGCGCTGCGTGACCGAGGTCACCCAGACGGGGGATGTGTCCGTCGTAACATCTGGGCCATGCTGAACCAGCGCATCTACGTGAGCGTGGTGGGGTTTTCCGATGTGGAACGCCACGCGCTCAACACCATTTTTCGCCTGTCCGAAGACCGGGATGTGTCCTACGCGCCCTGGGTGCCGCTGGTGGCGCCGGGCGCACAGCCCACGCTGATGACCGCCGAAGTGCTGCTGGTGGACGGCGAAAGTGCCGAAGCGGTGCTCTCGCACGCCAAGGAAACCCCGACCGGACAGCGCCTGATCTGGGTCGGCCCGGACGCCCCCGACCATGCCTGGCGCGTCCTGCAGCGGCCCATCCAGTGGGCGCACGTGCTGCACGACCTGGACGCGGTCTACGCCGCCCGGCTGGTGGATTCGGGCTACCTCGATCTGGATTTCACCTCCCCCGCGCCGCTGGGCGGCGACCCGGCCGAGCCGCCGCCGCCCATGCGACGTGCCCTGCTGGTCAGCAGCGACCTGGGCGAGCGCGAAACCTTGCGCCTGCGCCTGTGCGCGGTGGGGTTGCCGGACATCGACGAGGTGAGCAACACCGAATCGGCGGTGGAACTGGTGGGCCGCAACCACTACGTGTGCGGCGTTTTCAATCTGGACGAACACCACCTGGACACCTGGTCGCTGGCGCGCCTGTTCGCCCAGCACAACCCCATGGCCCTGAACGTCGGACTGAGCGCGCATGTGGGGGCTGACGGCCATTGGTGGAGTCGCCGCCGCGTGCAGCGCGACGCGCGCAAGGCGCACGTGACCACGGTGCTGGCGCGGCCCGTGCAGGTCCACGACCTCGCGCCCTGGCTGGACCTGCTCAGGCCGGTGTGACGGTGCTGTGTGCCACGGGCTGCGGCTGTCGCCGGGCCTGGCGCCAGGCAAACCGCGCCGGGTCGAGCGCTGCGATCAGGTCGGCGTCCTGCGCCGGTACGTCGGGCGCTTGACCGTCCATCAGCGCCGCCAGTTGCGTGGCACACCAGTGCGAGAGCGTCAGCCCTCGCGAACCCAGGGCGCTCAGGGTGTAAAGCCCGGTCCAACGCGGCACCGCTGACAGGGGCACCCGACCGCGGCGGGCACCGGCGGCGGCCATCACACCCTGCAGAGCGGCCACGTCGGGTACCGCGCCCATCAATGGCAAGCGGTCCAGCGAGGCACAGCGCACCTGGGCCCAGCCCTGCAACTGCCCTTGGGCCAGGGCTTCGTGGAGGCGCTGTGCGGCCACCGGGAGCATGGCCTGCAGGCTCTGCGCGTTGCGCAGGTGCGCCGCATCGCTCAGCGTGCAGCTGTTCAGGCCGCGTTCGTAGGTAGAGCCCATGGCCCAGAGGCGCGAGGGCCACTGCGGCGGCAGGCCCGCGTCTTCGTACACTGGCACGAACACGCCGTTGTCGCGCTGCGGGCGCGGGGCCAGCGGCTCACCCGCCAGCGCGGCCAGGCTCATCTGGCCCTGCACCGGGCGCAAGGGCAGGGTGTCGGTGTCCAGTTGGGCGCAGCCGGCCAGCAGCATCTGGCTGCCGAAGGCCGCCGCCACCACCACCGCGGGCGCTTCGGCCAGCACGCGGCCATCGGCGGCCAGCGCCTGCCAGCCGTCCGCACCAGCCCCCAGACCCAGCGGGCGCAGCTGGGCAACAGGTGCGTTCCAGATCGTCTGCAAGCGGCCCAGGTGCTGTGCCTGGCTCAGCCAGGCCTGCACCAGCGAGGCCGGCCGCACCAGCGCCGCCGGCCAGCGCCCAGGGTCGTGACCGAGGTTGTCCACCTCGCAAGGCTGCCAGCCAGCGCCTGGCGGCACCAGCTGTTCGAGCTGTTCGCGCATGTCGGCCACACCCAGGGCCGAGAGGCGCGAGAGCGGGGTGGGCGCGCGCGTGACGTGCGGGCTGAGCATGCCCACCGGCAGAGCAGAAGCGGCTTGCGCTGGCCCAGGAGCGGCATCGACCAGTGTGGCGCGCCAGCCCCGGCGTGCCAGGGCCACGCAGACCGCGGCGCCGGCCAGGCCGGCGCCGATCACCAGCGCTTGGCGGGCGGGGTTCGGATCGGACAAGGGCATCAGCGGCGCGGCGTGGTGGCCACGCGCTGCAAGATCAGTTGGACGGGGGCACGAAGCCGGCCGCTGCGTCGGCACCTTCGCCGAAGAAGTGCTTTTCCATCTGGCGCGCCAGGTACTGGCGTGCGCGGGCGTCGGCCAGGTTCAGGCGGTTTTCATTGAGCAGCATGGTCTGGTGCTTGAGCCAGCCGGCCCAAGCCTCCTTGCTCACGTTTTCATAGATCTTCTTGCCCAGTTCGCCGGGGTAGGGCGGGAAGTCGAGACCATCGGCTTCCTTGCCGAGCTTGATGCAGTTGACGGTGCGGGCCATGGGGGAGTCCTGTTTCAGATGGCGCTGTGAATAAGCGATATGACGAATGATTCGTTCCAGCCGGCGCGGGCTGCGGGCATGATGCGCGCTCTGGTGAGACGCCAACACCCGCCGCTGTGGCCTGTGAAGCCCCCGACTGTATCAACGAACGGGGGACCTTACGGGCTCTGTGGGTGCCGGGCGGCGGTGCTGACATAGCGCAAAGTGACGCAAGTCCAGCACTTTTACAATCGCCGGTTATTCGCGGCCAGGGCCGATCGGGCCTCCAGCCCGGTCAAGCACTGGCCACAGCCTTCCGCCCCGTGTGACGGGGCCATCCAACGACCAACCACAGCATGAGTGCATTTCAGGAAGAGCGCGTGTTGAGCGTGCACCACTGGACCGATCGCCTGTTCAGTTTCACCACCACCCGCGACCAGTCGCTGCGTTTTTCCAACGGGCACTTCACCATGATCGGTCTGCGGGTCGACGGCAAGCCGCTGCTGCGGGCCTACAGCATCGCCAGCCCGAACTACGCCGACCACCTCGAATTCCTGAGCATCAAGGTACAGAACGGCCCGCTCACCTCGCGCCTGCAACACATCCAAGTGGGCGACACCATCACCGTCGGCCGCAAGCCCACCGGCACGCTGCTGATCGACTACCTGCTGCCCGCCAAGCGCCTGTACCTGCTGGCCACCGGCACCGGTCTGGCGCCGTTCCTCAGCACCATCCGCGATCCGGAAACCTACGAAAAATTCGAGCAGGTCATCCTGATCCACGGCGTGCGCGAAGTCAAAGAGCTCGCCTACAAGGACTACATCGAAAACGAACTGCCCAAGGACGAGTTCCTGGGCGAGATGGTCAGCAAGCAGCTGCTGTACTACCCGACGGTGACGCGCGAGCCGTTCAAACATCAGGGGCGCATTCCCGTGCTGCTGGAAAACGGCACCATCGCCAAAGACCTGGGCGTGCCCCTGCTCAGCCCGCTCGAAGACCGCATCATGATTTGCGGCAGCCCCGAGATGCTGCGCGACCTCAAGGCTTTGGCCGAGAAACTGGAATTCGAAGAGGGCAGCACCAGCCGCCCGGGCGACTTCGTGATCGAGCGCGCCTTCGTTTCGAGCTGACCGGGTGTGACCGTGCCGGAACTTGCGCCCGCACAGCGGGTCAGGTTCCAGGTGCGGTGACGTTTTCCCGATCCTTCAGTCTTTTTCATGCCGACTTCTTTCTCCGTGGCCACTCCGCTGCGCTGGCTGGACCACTTCCCCCGACGCATCCTCGCCCTCACCGCCCTGGCCTGTGTGGGCCTGCTGGCGTTCGGTCTTTACCTGCAGCATTCGGTGGGCCTGGAGCCGTGCCCCATGTGCATCGTGCAGCGCTACGCTTTGATGCTGGTGGCGGTGGTGGCCGGTGTCACGGCGGCCTTGCGTGGGAGCCGAAGGTTCACCGTGGGGGTGGCGCTGATGGGCTCCCTGGCGGTCGCGGGTGCGTTCGTCGCCGCGCGGCAGAGTTTCCTGCAGTGGTACCCACCCGAGGTGCTCAGCTGCGGGCGCGACCTCTACGGCATGATCGAATCGTTCCCGCTCAAGCGCGTGATCCCGATGATCTTCAAGGGCAGTGGCGACTGCTCGGCCATCGACTGGACCTTTCTGGGCCTGACCATCGCCAACTGGTCTTTCCTGTGTTTCTCGGGCATCGCGGCGCTGTCGGCGCTGCTGCTCTGGCGACGTCGCGCGGCCTGAGCCGTCAGGGCAGGGTGACAGGGGCCAGGAACTGGCCCGCGGTCGCTCCCGACTGGAGCAGCAACTGGGCTTGGTCGAGGTTGCCACTAAACTGGGAGATCGAACCATACACCACCAGGTCGATCCGCCCATCGCCGTTGACATCGCCTGCGCCGACGCGCGTGGCCTGCATGGGCAAGGCGTACACCGTGTTGGGCACGAAGCGGCCGTCGGCCGACTGCATCAGCAGGTTCAGATCGGACCGGATGATGGACACCCCGTCGGCCGTGGTGCCGTCGGGGTAGGTGCCAACGAAGGCGAAATCGGGTCGCCCGTCCCCGTTCAGATCGGCCACGGCCTGGCCGTCACGACCCTGGACGGTGGTCACCGGTAACGCGGTGTCGATGGCGCTGGCCCAGCCGCCGCTGGCGTTCTGCGGCAACAGCCGGATGGTCGGCACCGCGCGTTCGTCGAAACGCTCGAAATAGGCCGCCACGTCGGGGCGCCCGTCGCCATTGAAGTCCGTCACCGCCATGTGCGCCGCGGGACCATAGGCAAACGTGGTCAGCCATTGAGCGGCGGGGAAGCTGCCCGCCTTCTGCAACGACAGGCCGAGGGTGGTGTCGTACGAATAGTCCGTGCGCGTGGCCGAGGTGAAGGCCGTGGTCAGGTCGGCCTGGCCGTCGGCGTTCAGGTCGCGGGCCATCACGCGGGTCACCGGCCCCGGCATGTACAGGTCGCGCGGGGCGAGGAAGGTGCCGCGGCTCAGCGGATCCTGCGGCAGGATGACCACCCGGTTCGCACCCGTGCGGGCGTCGCTCAGGGCGATGTCCACCACACCGTCGCCGGTCAGGTCCGCCACGTCCAGGTCGTAGACGTTCGGGCCGGACAACAGCCGGGTCGGTGGCAGAAAGTGCCCGGGCTGGGCCCCGTCTTGCCGCAGCAGCCACACGCCTCCCGGCGACACCAGGTTGTCCCAGACCTTGGCCGGCTCGCCCACCACCAGATCGGGCCGGCCGTCGCCGTCGATGTCGGCGGCCTGAGTGGTCCATGCCTGCAGGCCCGTGCGGTGGTCTTGCGGGGCGGCAAACACACCCGCACTGGTCTGCAAACGCACTTTCACGTGGCCTTCAAACACGCCCATGCTGGGGCTGAGCACAGCGGTGGTCACCACATCGGGCAGGCCATTGCCGTCCAGGTCCACCACCCGCACCGAGGTGGCCGTCCACAGGGGGAACAGCCCGTCTGCCGTGTCATCGCCACCACCGCCGCAGCCCGCCGCCAGCACACCGAACACCACCAGTGGCGCACGGACCCAGGTGCGAGAACGGGGCGCGCGGATGTTGAGCATGACAGGCTCCCGTGAGGCTTGTGTTGAGTGCGTTCGATCTCAGAGGATCGCGCCCCCTGGTCGTTCGCCGCGCTCGTAGACCACATGGGCCCGACCCACGATCAGCGAGTCCAGGGTGCCCAGGTTTTTCGCGTCCTTGTTGGTGTACGGCAGCTTCTGCAGCAGGTAGCGCATGGCGTTCAGGCGTGCGCGTTTCTTGCAGTCGCTCTTGATGACTGTCCAGGGCGAGTCGGCCGTGTCGGTCTCGAAGAACATGGCTTCCTTGGCCTTGGTGTAGTCGTCCCATTTGTCCAGCGAGGCCAGGTCGATGGGGCTGAGCTTCCACTGCTTGAGCGGATGCGCCTTGCGTTCCTTGAAGCGGCGGCGCTGTTCTTCGCGGCTGACCGAGAACCAGAACTTGATCAGGTGGACACCGCTGCGCACCAACTGGCGTTCGAACTGCGGCGTCTGGCGCATGAACTCCTGGTACTCCTCGTCGGAGCAGAAGCCCATGACCTTCTCGACGCCGGCGCGGTTGTACCAGCTGCGGTCGAACAGCACGATCTCGCCCGCCGTGGGCAGGTGCTGCACGTAGCGCTGGAAGTACCACTGGCCGCGCTCGACCTCGCTGGGCTTTTCCAGCGCCACCACGCGCGCGCCGCGCGGGTTCAGGTGTTCCATCATGCGTTTGATGGTGCCGCCCTTGCCGGCGGCGTCGCGCCCTTCGAACAGGATCACGATGCGCTGCCCGGTTTCCTTGGCCCAGGCCTGCAGCTTGAGCAGCTCGACCTGCAGCAGGTATTTCTGCGCCTCGTAAACCTTGCGCGAGAGCAGGTTCTTGTAGGGGTAGGCGCCGCTGCGCCAGTCCTTGTTGAGTTGTTCGTTGGGGTCCACCTCGTCGGCCGTGCTGGTCCGTTGGGAGGCTTTGGCCTCGCCGCGCAGCAGCTGGCGGATGGCCTTGGCGTCGTCGGGCGCGGCCCCTTCGAGGATGGCGCGCAGCGACTCGGCCTTGTCAGCCTTGCTGCTCTCGGGGCGCGAGAGGATGTCGCGCACCGCGGCCAGCTGGCCGGCCTGGCGTGCCGACACCGCCTGTGTGACGGTGTTCTTGCGGATGGTCTTGGGTTGGCGGCTGCCGCTGGTGTCGCCCAGGGCCACACGGCGCGGGGCCTCGGCCTTGGCGGTCCGGCGGACGGGCTGAGCGGCGGATTTTGAGGCGGATTTCGCGCCGCTGGCGGCGGCTGTGGCGGCGGGCTGGGGCGAGGCTGTGCTGCGTTCTGTCATGCTGTTTTCACCGGTGGTTCGTGCAAACCACCAGTATGGACAGCGCCACAGGCGCCGGTTTGATTTTGATCAAACCGGGCCGCGCCAGGCCGGCTTCAGCTGAGCTTTTTCACCAGCACCTGGCTGCGGCGGTCCCAGTTGTATTTGCGCTTGCGGGCTTCGGGCAGCCAGTCGGGGCTGACCTGCACAAAACCGCGCTTGACGAACCAGTGCATGGTGCGGGTGGTCAGCACAAAGATGCTATGCAGCCCCTGTGCCTTGGCGCGGGTTTCGATGCGCTTGAGCAGGCGTTCGCCGTCGCCCTGGCTCTGGGTGTCGGGCGAGACGGTCAGGGCCGCCATTTCGCCAGTGCGCTCTTCGGGGTAGGGGTAGAGCGCGGCGCAACCGAAGATCACGCCGTCGTGTTCGATGATGGTGTAGTTGCCGGCGTCGCGTTCGATCTCGGTGCGGTCGCGCTTGACCAGGGTGCCGTCTTTTTCAAACGGCTCGATCAGCGCCACGATGCCGCTGACATCGTCCATGCCGGCTTCGCGCACGCTCTCCAACTTTTCGTCCACCACCATGGTGCCGATGCCGTCGTGGGTGTAGATCTCCAGCAGCAGCGCGCCGTCCACCGCAAAGGGCAGGATGTGGCTGCGCTCGACGCCCGCTTCACAGGCGCGTATGCAGTGCTGCAGGTAGAACGCCGTGTCGGTGGGCACCGTGGCGGGCGGCAGGGCAGCCAGCATGCGCTTGGCGTCGGCCAGCGGCAGTTCGGTGTCGATCTCGCTGTCGGCGTCGGACTCGTCCACGCGGATGCCGGGCACCTCGGTCAGGAACATCAGCTTGTCGGCCTGCAGCGACACCGCCACCGAGGTGGCCACGTCTTCCATGGTGAGGTTGAAGGCCTCGCCGGTGGGCGAGAAGCCGAAAGGCGAGAGCAGCACCAGCGCGCCCATGTCCAGCGTGCGCTGGATGCCTTCGGTGTCCACCTTGCGCACCAGGCCCGAGTGCAGGAAGTCCACCCCGTCGATCAGGCCCACCGGGCGGGCGGTGATGAAGTTGCCCGAGATCACGCGCACCGTGGCCCCGGCCATGGGCGTGTTGGGCAGGCCCTGGCTGAACGCGGCCTCGATTTCGTAGCGCAGCTGGCCGGCGGCTTCCTGCGCGCAGTCCAGCGCCACCGAATCGGTGATGCGCATGCCGTGCGAGTACTTCGCGTCGTGGCCTTTGAGGCGCAGCTGTTCGTTCACCTGCGGGCGAAAGCCGTGCACCAGCACCACCTGCACGCCCATGCTCTGGATCAGGGCCAGGTCCTGCGCGATCAGCGGCAGCTTGCCGGCGGCAATCGCTTCGCCCGCCACGCCGACCACCACCGTGCTGCCGCGCAGCTTGTGGATGTAGGGCGCGACCGAGCGGAACCAGGGCACGAAGGTGAAGTTGAAAACGTTGGACATGGAGGCGCAGAGGGGCGTTCAGATGGAGGCGACGCGGCGCGGGATAATCGCCGGTTGCCTGATTTTGACTGAAGTTCCCCCTTGTCCTCTGCGCCGCTGACCATCGAGTTTCCCGAGTCCCTGCCCGTCTCTGCCCGTCGGCAGGAGATCGAAGACGCCATCCGCGACCACCAGGTGGTGATCGTCTGTGGTGAAACGGGTTCAGGCAAGACCACGCAGCTGCCCAAGATCGCGCTGCAGATGGGGCGCGGCCGGCTCAATGCCCAGCCGGGACAACGGGGCCAGCTGATCGGCCACACCCAGCCGCGGCGGATCGCGGCCAGCAGCGTGGCCAAGCGCATTGCCGAGGAACTCAAGACACCGCTGGGCGAGGTGGTGGGCTACAAGGTCCGGTTCCAGGACCGGCTGAGCAAGGACGCTTCGGTCAAGCTGATGACGGACGGCATCTTGCTGGCCGAGACGCAGACCGACCCCGACCTGCGTGCCTACGACACCATCATCATCGACGAGGCGCACGAGCGCTCGCTCAACATCGATTTCCTGCTCGGCTACCTGCGCCAGCTGCTGCCGCGCCGGCCCGACCTGAAGATCATCGTCACCTCGGCCACCATCGATGCCGACCGGTTCGCCCGTTACTTCGAGTCGAAGAAGGGCCCCGCGCCGGTGTTGATGGTCTCGGGCCGCACCTTCCCGGTGGAGGTGCGCTACCGGCCTTTCGAGGAAAGCCGCGAATACGACCTGAACAACGCCATCGCCGATGGCGTCGACGAGCTGTGGCGCGGGGGCGCAGGGCAGGGCGGGGACATCCTGGTCTTCCTGCCGGGCGAGCGCGAGATCCGCGAGGCCGCCGACCACCTGCGCAAGCACCTGGCGCACCAGCCCGCGCTGCGCAACGCCGAGGTG
>NZ_JBPCSJ010000106.1:0-3452 GCF_051007235.1 Hydrogenophaga sp.
TGTACCGCCGCGCGGGCATGGACACGGCCTGGTCCTACGCCTACTGGCGCCCGCCCCCCACCCCCGGGGGATGACCGGCGGTCCACCGGTCAGGTCAAGCCAGCTCAGGTCACCGGGTCGGGCGCCGTGGGCCAGTGACCGCCCAGCTGCGCTGACTGCAGCTGCACCGTGAGCCACTGCAGCAGGCTGCGGATGCGGGGCAGCTCGATCCGGTTGGCGGGCACCAGCGCCTTGAGCCACAGGTCGGGCAGGTGGTGGTCGGGCATCAGCTCCACCAGCTCGCCACGGGCCAGTGCCGGCGCCACCAGGTAGTCGGCCAGCACCGACACGCCCAGGCCATCCAGCGTGGCCTGGCACAGCGCCGAGCCATCGTTGCTCTTGAGCTTGGGCCGCACGTCCACCCCGACCAGGCCCTGCGGTCCCTGGAATTCCCAGCGCGTGCCCGAGGTCGCGAACACCAGGCAGTCGTGGTCCATCAGCTCGGCCGGGGCCTGTGGCGTTCCGCAGCGTTGCAGGTAGGCCGGCGTGGCACAGAGCCGGCGGCTGATCGGACACAGCGGGTGGTCCTGCACCTGGCCGTAGGACTCGGGCCGTGCGCCGATGGCCAGGTCGAAGCCTTCTTCCAGAGGGTTGACCGAACGGTCCGCGAGCACGATGTCCATGCTGATCATGGGTTGCTCGACGAGAAACTGGTTGAGCAGGCGGCTGAGGTTGAGCACGCCCAGCGTGGTCGGGATCTTGATGCGGATGTGGCCCTCCAGCTCCCCGCTGGCCTGGGCCATGCCGGCCAGCGCGTCGTCCACCTGGCGGACCAGGGCCCGCACCACGGGCAGGTAGCGTTCGCCCACGTCGGTGAGGGTGAGCTTGCGGGTGGTGCGCGTGAACAGGGGCGCGCGGATGCGCCATTCCAGCTGTTCGATGCGTTTGCTGATGACCGACGGCACCAGCCCGGCCTGGCGGGCCGCGGCGGAGAAGCTGCCGGTCTCGGCCGCGGCCACAAAGGCCTTGAGGTTGCTCAGGGTGTCCATATTTGTCTCGATCTGGAAAAACTGATTGTGCGAATTGACTTATTGTTGTGCAAACCGCGCCTAATTAAGATGCCTGTCACACCATAAGACGGAGACAAACCATGCAGCTGCCGGACCCCCAGTCCACCCGGGTGCCCGCGCCCGCGCCGTACCTGCGCATCGCGACCGAAGAGGCCTTTGCGCTCCCCGAGATGCTGGACATCTACCGCCGCATCCTCGAGCGAGGCGATGCCGACCCTGGCTTTCGCGGGCTGATGGGCTTCTACATGACCAGCCCGAGCGAACGGGCGCAGCACATCATGCGGTGCCTGACCGACCTGGACCAGCTGCGCCTGCAGCACATGGACGCCTGCGGCATCGACGTGCAGGTGCTGGCGCTGACCTCGCCCGGTGTGCAGGTGATGGACAAGGCCACGGCGGTCTCGTTTGCCCGCGAGGCCAACGACCGACTGGCGGACGCGATCCGCCGCCACCCGACGCGGTTCGCTGGCATGCTCGCCGTGGCGCCGCAGGACCCGCAAGCCGCGGCCAAGGAGATCGAGCGTGGCGTGACCCAGCTGGGCATCCATGCCGTCGTCATCAACTCCCACACACAGGGCGAGTACCTGTCGGACCCGAAGTTCTGGGACATCTTCGCCGCCGCCGAGGCCCACGACGCGCCGATCTACCTGCACCCCAACTCGCTGCCGCCCGGCATGTACCAGCCGTTCTTCGAGGCCGGTCTGGACGGCGCCATCTACGGCTTCGGCGTGGAAACCGGGCTGCACGCGCTGCGCATCATCACCGCCGGCGTGTTCGATCGCTTCCCCAAACTGCGCATGGTGCTGGGCCACATGGGCGAGGCGCTGCCGTACTGGGCCTACCGGCTGGACTACATGCACCGCGCCACGGTGAAGTCGCAGCGCTATGCCAGCGTGCAGCCGCTGCAGCGCCAGCCCAGCGAGTACCTGCGCGAGCACTTCTACATCACCAACAGCGGCGTGGCCTGGGCGCCCGCCATCCGCTTTGCGCAGGACTTCATGGGCAGCGACCGCGTGCTCTACGCCATGGACTACCCCTACCAGCACGCGGTGGACGAGGTGATCGCGCTCGACGGCATGCCCATGAGCGCCGAAGACCAGCTGCGCTTTTTCCAGACCAACGCGCAGGCGGTGTTCAAGATTCCGCCGCGCTGAAACGCGCCCCGAAGCGCCTGCGATCACGACAACAACCACCGGAGACACCCATGAAAAACCCCTCACGCCGACTTTTTGCCAGTCTTGCCTTGCTGGTCGCCGCTGGCGGCCTGCAGGCGCAGACCTGGCCGTCGCAGCCGATCAAGATCATCGTGCCGTTCACGGCCGGCACCGGCATGGACACCATCGCCCGCGCCGTGGGGCCGCGCCTGAGCGAGCGGCTGGGCCAGCCGGTGACGGTGCAGAACATGCCGGGGGCCAGCGGCAACATCGGCGCCGATGCGGTGGCCAAGGCCCGCCCCGACGGCCACACGGTGCTGATGGGCGCCAACACCATGCTGATGGCATCCCAGCTGTACGCCAACGTGCCGTTCGACCCGGTGAAAGACTTTTCGTCGGTGTCGCTCGCGGCCTGGGGCACGCTGATGCTGGTGGCCAACCCCAAGACCGGCATCAAGACCCTGCCGGAGCTGGTGGCCGCGGCCAAGGCCAAGCCGGGGTCCATCGCTTTCGGTTCGCCCGGCGTGGGCACGCCCCACCACATGGCGATGGAGCTGTTCAAGGTCCGCACCGGCCTGTTCATGCTGCACGTGCCGTACCGGGGCACCGCCGGCTACACCACCGACCTGCTCTCGGGCGAGGTGAACGTGGGTTTCCTGCCGGTGCACATCGCGCAAGGCTTTGTCAACAGCGGCCGGCTGACGGCGCTGGCCGTGGGCAGCCCCAAGCGCCACCCGGTGGCGCCCGGTGTGGCCACCTTTGGCTAACTCGGGGTGAAAGACGTGGAAGTCGACCTCTGGTACGCCTTCTTTGCACCGGCCAAGACGCCAGCACCGGTCGTCACCCGCCTGAACACCGAGATCGCCGCCATCCTGCGGCAGCCCGAGATCAAGGACCTGCTGGGCAAGGCCGGCATGGACGCTGCTGCGTCCACCACCGACGAACTCACGGCGCTGACGGTCAAGGACTACCCGCGCTGGGGCGAGGTGATCCGGCGCAACGGCATCAAGGCCGAATGAGGAGGGCGGCATGAGCAGCCAGACACCCCGGATCGCCGTGGTGGGCGGGGGCATCGCCGGCCTGTCCTTCGCCTTGCACCTGCACCAGCGCGGTCTGGCCTGCGATGTGTACGAGAGCGTGCCCGAGGTAAGCGAACTGGGGGTGGGCATCACCCTGCTGCCGCACGCCATGCGCGAGCTGGCGGCACTGGGGCTGCAGCCGGCGCTGGAGGCTGTGGGCATCGAGAACC
>NZ_JBPCSJ010000107.1:0-3482 GCF_051007235.1 Hydrogenophaga sp.
GGGTCGAGCAGCAGGCCGGTGATCTCGGTGACCCGGCTCTCGCGGCCCTCGTCGCGCAGCCGCTCGCAGACCTTGGCGGTGCGGCGGTCCTGCCAGACGATGGCCGGTGCCAGCGGCTGGCCGGTGGCGCGGTCCCACAGCACGGTGGTTTCGCGCTGGTTGGTGATGCCGATGGCCGCCACGTCGTGGGCCGCCAGCCCCTGCTGGCGCAGCACCTCCTGCGCCACGGCCAGCTGGGAGGTCCAGATCTCGCTGGCGTCGTGCTCCACCCAGCCCGGTTGCGGAAAGTGCTGGGCGAATGCCCGTTGAGCCATGCCCAGCACGCGCCCCTGGCGGTCGAACAGGATGGCGCGCGAGCTGGTGGTGCCCTGGTCCAGCGCGAGCAGCACAGAAGCGGCGGTGGTCATTCTGCGAAGATACCGCAAGGGCGTGAACACACGCCATGGGCAACCCGCAGAGCACCCGACATGAGCCTTTCCACTACACACCCCCTCATCACCTTCATCGGCGGCGGCAACATGGCCAGCGCCATCATCGGCGGCCTGGTGCGCCAGGGTCACCCCGCCGACCGCCTGCAGGTGGTTGAGCCCTGGGACGAGCAGCGCACGAAGCTGGCGCAACAATTCCCGGGCATGGCGGTGCTGCCTGCCGCCGGCGCCAAGATGAAACCCTCCGACCTGGTGGTGTGGGCGGTGAAGCCGCAGACCTTCAAAGACGCAGCGGCGGCCACCCGGGCCTTTGTCACCGGCGCCTTGCACCTGAGCGTGGCCGCCGGCATCTCCAGCGACAGCATCGCCGCCTGGCTGGGCAGCGAGCGCGTCGTTCGCTCCATGCCCAACACGCCGGCGCTGGTCGGACTGGGCATGACGGGCCTGATGGCGCGCGCCGCCGTGACGGACGCAGACAAGGCCCTGGTGGAGCGCGTGGTGCGCACCACCGGCGAACTGGTGTGGGTCAACGTGGAGGTCGATCTGGACGCGGTGACCGCGCTCTCGGGTTCGGGCCCGGCCTACGTGTTCTATTTCCTCGAAGCCATGCGCGACGCGGGCGCCCGCATGGGCCTGGCGCCCGAGGTGGCGCAGCAGCTGGCCATCGGCACCTTCATCGGCGCCGCCACCCTGGCCCAGCGCTCCAGCGACCCGCTGCAAGTCCTGCGTGAGCGCGTCACGTCCAAGTGCGGCACGACCTATGCGGCCATCACGTCGATGGAAGCCTCGGACATGAAGGCGCTGTTCGAGAAGGCCCTGGTGGCAGCCCAGACCCGCGCCGCCGAACTCGGTCAGGAATTCGGCAAATAAGTCAGCGCCAGGCGATGCCGGCCACGGTGCCCGCAAACACCGTGAACCCCAGCCAGTGGTTCAAGCGGAAGGCCTTGAAGCAGCCGTCGCGCGTGCGGTCCTTGATGAGCAGCCAATGCCAGGCCACCTGGGCCAGCGCCACCAGCAGCATGGCGCCCCACACGACCGGCTTCACCTGCCCCCACAGCACGGCGGTCCAGCTGCCCAGGAAGACCAGGTAGAACGCGGTGATGGCCGGCACGTCGGCGTCGCCCAGCGTGATGGCCGAGGTTTTCATGCCGATGCGCAGGTCGTCGTCGCGGTCGACCATGGCGTACTCGGTGTCGTAGGCCAGCACCCAGAACAGGTTGCCCGCCATCAGCGCCCAGGCTTGCCAGGGCACGGCTTCGGTGACCGCCGCAAACGCCATGGGAATGCCGAAGCTGAAGGCCACGCCCAGCACCGCCTGCGGCATGGAGACGTGGCGCTTGGCGTAGGGGTAGACCAGCGACAGGACCAGCCCCAGCACCGACCAGGCGATGGTCGCGGTGTTGGTGGTCAGCACCAGCAGGAAGGCCAGGAAGGCGAACACGGCGCCGACGATCAGCGCCTCTTTCACGCCCACGCGGCCGCTGGTCACCGGTCGCTGCGCGGTGCGCTTGACGTGTTTGTCGAACTCGCGGTCGGCCACGTCGTTGACGCAGCAGCCGGCGCTGCGCATGAGGACGGTGCCGGCCACGAACACGGCCAGCAGATGCCAGCCGGGGAACCCTCGCGCGGCGACCCACAGCGCCGACAGCGAGGGCCACAGCAGCAGCAGCCAGCCGGCAGGCCGGTTCCAGCGGATCAGGTCGAAGTAGAGAGGCAGGCGAGAAATCACGGCAGATGTTTCGTCAAGGCACGCCGCCTAACCGGCTTGGCCGGGCGGCTGGTGTGGTCCCCCTGGGGACAAACGCGAAGCGGCGCAGGGGCGGTGTCAGGACAGGCGTTTGACGCCCGGCAGCTCGCAGGCGTAGATCGCGTTGCGCAGTTCGGCGATGGCTTCGTAGCGCGTGAAACTGCGGCGCCAGGCCAGCACCACGCGCCGCGTCGGCGGGTCGCCGTCGAACGGCACGTAACGTACAAAGGCCTCGTCGTCGCGGTCGCGGGCGGCGTCGGAGGTGCCCTCGATGGCCGAGCGCGGCACCGACAGGCGTGGCACCAGCGTCACGCCCATGCCGGCGGCCACCATGTGCTTGATGGTCTCCAGTGACGAGCCCTCGAAGCTCTTGCGGATGCCCTCGGTGTCGTTGGAGAAGCGCGCAAACTCCGGGCAGACCTCCAGCACGTGGTCGCGGAAGCAGTGTCCCGTGCCCAGCAGCAGCATGGTCTCGTTCTTGATCTCCTGGGTGGTGATGGCCTTGCGCTGCGCCAGCGGGTGGTTGGCCGGCACGGCGGCCATGAACGGCTCGTCGTACAGCGGCGCGATGGCCAGGTTGGTGTCGGGGAACGGCTCGGCCAGGACGGCGCAGTCGATCTCGCCCAGACGCAACTGCTCCAGCAGCTTGACGGTGAAATTTTCCTGCAGCATCAGCGGCATCTGCGGCGTGCGCTCGATCACCTGGCGCACCAGGTTGGGCAGCAGGTAGGGGCCGATGGTGTAGATCACGCCCAGGCGCAGCGGGCCGGCCAGCGGATCCTTGCCACGCTTGGCGATTTCCTTGATCGCTGCGGCCTGCTCCAGCACGGTCTGGGCCTGGCGCACGATCTCTTCGCCCAGCGGCGTGACGGCGATCTCGCTGGCGTTGCGCTCGAAGATCTTGAGTTCGAGCTCCTCTTCCAGTTTCTTGATCGCCACCGACAGCGTGGGCTGCGACACGAAGCAGGCCTCGGCCGCCTTGCCAAAGTGGCGCTCGCGCGCCACGGCCACGATGTATTTGAGTTCGGTGAGCGTCATGGCGGTATTTTGCTCCCCCCGCGCCGCGGAGAGCGATTCCCCCGCGCCGCCTGCGGCGTCACCCCCCAGGGGGCGGCACTGGCGGCCTGGCAAAGCCAGTTCCGCGGTGCCCTGGAACAACAACCCTTCCGGCGAACGTGTCTGGTTCGAGGATGCGGTGGAACCGGCTCTGCCGGGCCACACGCATCGCCCCCAGAGGGGGGTGACGCCGCAGGCGGCGCGGGGGGTACCATCTCGTTCATGACGCTCACCGAACTCAAATACATCGT
>NZ_JBPCSJ010000108.1:0-4926 GCF_051007235.1 Hydrogenophaga sp.
TGCGCCTGACGGGACCACGCTGTTGAAGTTTCGCCGCCTGCTGGAGCAGCACAAACTGGGCGAGGCCTTGTTTGCCAAAGTGGGGGAGGTGCTGCAAGCGCGGGGCTTGACGGTGGGCACCGGCACCATCGTGGACGCCACCATCATCGGCGCACCCAGCTCGACCAAGAACGCGGACAAACAGCGCGACCCCGAGATGCACCAAACCCGCAAAGGCCAGCAGTGGTATTTCGGGATGAAGATGCACATTGGCGTGGACAGCCGCACCGGGCTGACGCACAGCGCCGTGGTGACGGCAGCCAACGTGCACGACAAGCACCCGCTGCCCGATCTGCTGCATGGCAATGAGCGGCGCGTGTATGGCGACAGCGCCTATGCCAGCCAGAAGGCGTTGATCGGATCGAAGGCCCCCAAGGCCCGGGACTTCACCAACCGGCGCGTGCGCAGGGGTGGCGAGATCAACGAGGCCGAGCGCTCCAGGAACCACAACAAGTCCAAGGTTCGTGCACGGGTCGAACACGTCTTCGCCGTGGTCAAGCGGCTGTGGGGCTTTGCCAAGGTGCGCTACCGAGGCCTTGCCAAGAACGCCACGCGCTCGTTCGTGGTGCTGGGTTTGGCCAATATCTACCTGGCGCGACAGCGCCTCATGGCATGAGTGCGTCCGTTGCGCGCTCCAAGTGCGCAAGCAATGTTGGTAGGGCCAGGAAACCCGTTCAAATCGCCAGGCTTGCCCGCGTCAGTGCCCCATCGGGCTGCGGACCACTCAATTCGCCTACTTGTTCAGCGCAGCCTTAACTGCCCCTCACTCACCAAAAGCCACTCCGTCGCGCGTGCCTCATTCCAGGATGCGGTGGAACCGGCTTTGCCGGGCCACTCGCATTGCCCCCTGGGGGGGAGACGCCGAAGGCGGCGCGGGGGGGCATCCCGCGGCGCGGGGGGGGCCCATCCCGCGGCGCGGGGGGTACGATCCAGCCTTATGAAGATCATCATTCTGGGCGCCGGGCGCGTCGGCGAAAGCGTGGCCGAGAGCCTGGTCTCCGAGCAGAACGACATCACCGTCATCGACCAGGACCCCGCCCGCCTGCGCCTGCTGGAAGAGCGGCTCGATCTGCGGGGCGTGGTGGGCAACGGCATCCAGCCCTCGGTGCTGGCCGAGGCGGGGGCGCGCGATGCCGACATGGTGATCGCCTGTGCCGCGGCCGACGAGGCCAACCTCGTGGTCTGCAAGGTGGCCCACGACGTGTTCAACGTGCCCACCACCATCGCCCGCCTGCGTTCACCCGAGTTCGTCGAGGGCCATGACCTGCTGGGCAAAAGCGGTTTCGCGGTGGACAACGTGATCTGCCCAGAAGAGTCGGTCACGCGCTACATCCACCAGCTCATCAGCTACCCCGAGGCGCTGCAGGTGCTGGAATTCGCCGACGGCCGCGCCAGCCTGATCGTGGTGCGGGCCACCGCCGGCAGTGCGCTGGTCGACCACACCATCGGCGAGTGCCGCGACCGCTTCCCGCACGCCGAGATGCGCGTGGTCGCGCTCTACCGCCAGGACACCGAGGTCGAGACCACGCCGCAGACCCGCATCCTGCCGGGCGACGAGGTGTTCGTGCTGGCCGACGCCGAACGCATCCGCATGGTGCTGGGCGCCATGCACAGCGCCGACAAGCCGGTTCAGCGCCTGATGATCGCCGGCGGCGGCAAGGTGGGCCTGCGGCTGGCGCGCAGCCTCGCGGGGCAGTGCGAGGTCAAGCTGATCGAGCAGGACAAGCGCCGCTGCGAATACCTGGCCAGCCAGTTGCCGTCGAACATGCTGATCCTGCACGGTGACGGGGCCGACGAGGACCTGCTGCTCGAAGAGAATGTGGGCGACATGGACCTGTTCCTGGCGCTGACCAGCGACGACGAGGACAACATCATGTCCGCCATGCTGGCCAAGCGCCTGGGGGCGCGGCGCGTGCTCTCGCTCATCAACCGCCGTGCCTACGCCGACATGATGCAGGGCAGCACCATCGACATCGCGATCTCGCCCTCGCAGGCCGTCATCGGCGAGCTGCTCACCCACCTGCGCCGTGGCGACGTGGTGGCGGTGCACAGCCTGCGCCGCGGCGCAGCCGAGGCGCTGGAAGGCGTGGCCCGCGGCGACGCGAAGACCTCCAAGCTGGTGGGGCGCCGGGTGGAGGACATCCGCCTGCCCAAGGGCGCGCGGATCGGCGCCATCGTGCGCGGCCAGGGGCGGGGTTCGCAGGTGCTGATGCCGCACCACGACACGCTGATCGAAACCGACGACCACATCATCATCTTCATTCCCCACAAGCGGCTGGTGCGCGAGGTGGAAAAGCTGTTCCTGGTCGGCGCCACGTTCTTCGGTTGAGTCGCTGTCCATGCTGCTGCCGGTCCTCAACATCTTCTCGCGCATCCTGTTCGCGTTCGCCTTCACCTACCTGGTGCCGCTGACCTGGGCCTGGTTTCTGGACGCGCACCACCATGTGCTGGTGTGGGCGGGCGGGTTTGCGCTCACCGCGGTCAGTGGGCTGCTGCTGTGGCTGGTCTCGCACCGCCACCGGCGCGAGCTGCAGGCGCGCGACGGCTTTCTGCTGGTCAACCTGGTGTGGATCGTCCTGCCCGCCTTTGCGGCCGTGCCGCTGATGTTCACCGTGCCCGACATCGACGTGGCCAAGGCCTATTTCGAGGCCATGAGCGCGCTCACCGCGACCGGGGCCACCGCGCTCTCGGGGCTGGACGCGCTGCCCGTCTCGGCCAACGTCTGGCGCTGCTTCCTGCAGCTGGTGGGGGGGCTGGGCATCATGCTGCTGGTGGTGGCGGTGCTGCCCATGCTGGGGCTGGGGGGCTACCAGGTCTACAAGGCCGAAACCCCCGGCCCCATGAAAGAGGCCAAGTTCACCCCGCGCATTTCCGAAACCGCGCGCGGTCTGTGGGGCGTGTACTTCGGCTTCTCGGCCGCCTGCCTGCTGGCCTACCGCTGGGCTGGCATGGACTGGGCCGACGCCTTCATGCACATGTGCACCACCATGGGCCTGGGCGGTTTCTCATCGCACGACGCGAGCATCGGCCACTTTCAGTCGCCGGCGGTGGAATGGGTGGCCACCGTGTTCATGGCGGCGGCGGGCATCAACTTCGTGCGCTACTTCATCGTCATCCGCAGCCGCTCGCTGCGCCCCATCGCCAACGACCGCGAGATCCGCACCTACGCCGCCGTGCTGGTGGTGTCCATTGCGCTGATCTACCTGCTGTTGCTGGCCCACCGCATCTACCCCGAGCCCATGGACGCGCTGCGCAGCAGCGCCTTCCACGTGCTGTCGCTGGCCACCACCACCGGCTACGCCACCACCGACTACGCCCAGTGGCCCGTGTTCGCTCCGGTGATGCTGATGTTCCTGGGCACCTTCGTGTCGTGCGCCGGCTCCACGGGCGGGGGCATCAAGATGGTCCGTATGGTGCTGCTGATCAAGCAGGCGCGGCGCGAGCTGGTGCGCATCATCCACCCGCGGGTGGTCAACCCGGTCACGCTGGGCGGGGCGGTGCTGCCGCCGGCGGTGATGAGCGCGACCTACGGCTTCATGCTGATCTACGGCGCCGTCACCATGGGCCTGACCATGGTGCTGCTGTTCACCGGGCTGGACATCGTCACCGCCTTCAGTGCGGTGGTCGCCACCGTCAACAACATCGGCCCCGGACTGGGGCTGGTGGGGCCGGCCAGCAACTTCGGTGTGCTCAACGACGTGCAGATCTGGGTGCTGAGCTTCGCCATGCTGCTCGGCCGGCTCGAACTGCTCACCGTGCTGGTGCTGTTCACGGGCGCGTTCTGGAGGAAGTAGGGAACACCCCCCTGCGCCGCTGCGCGGCTTCCCCCCTCTGTGGCGCGCCTTCGGCGCTTCGAGGGGGGACGCACCCTGTGGCCCGGCGGAGCCGGTTCCACGGGTGCCCTGGGATGAAAGCCCTTCGCTCGTTTCGTTTGTACGGGTCCTGGCGGAGCCGGTTCCACCGCATGCTGGCCGGGCGCCCTTCGCTCGTGGCGTTTCTTCAGTTCGGCGCGGCGGGGATGGCCAGGCCTTTTTGCACCGCGGGACGGGCGACGAAATTGGCGAGCACGCGTTGCACCTCGGTGAACTCGGCATAGCCCACCAGGGCGCCCACCTTGTATTTCTCCACCAGGTTGCGCACCCAGGGCCAGATGGCGATGTCGGCGATGGTGTATTCATCGCCCATGATCCAGTTGCGGCCCTTGAGCCGCTGGTCCAGCACACCCAGCAGGCGTTTGGATTCGGCGGTGTAGCGGTCGCGCGGGCGTTTGTCCTCAAAGTCCTTGCCGCCAAAGATGGTGAAGAAGCCCACCTGGCCGAACATCGGGCCCACCCCGCCCATCTGGAACATCAGCCACTGCAGCGTCTCGTAGCGGCGCGCCGGGTCGGCGGGCAGGAACTGACCCGTCTTCTCGGCCAGGTAGACCAGGATCGCACCCGACTCCCACAGCGCCAGCGGCTGGCCGCCCGGCCCGTTCGGGTCCAGGATGGCCGGGATCTTGTTGTTCGGGTTCAGCGACAGGAACTCGGGCGAGAACTGGTCCTGCGTGTCGAAGCTCACGCGGTGCACCTCGTAGGGCAGACCCAGCTCTTCCAGCAGGATGGACACCTTCACCCCGTTGGGCGTGGGCAGGCTGTAGAGCTGCAGGCGTTCCGGGTGCAACGCGGGCCACTTGCGGGTGATGGGGAAGGACGACAGATCGGACATGGTGCGGTGCTCCTCTTGAGACAGGGCCTGCCACGCTACCACCGCTACCATTGGCTGGCTGAAAACAGCAACCATCTTGATGAACCCGTTACTGAACCGCAGTGAAGTCGTTGCGCCAAGGCGACTTGGAGCGGGCGATGGCGTTGAGGATGACCAGCAGCTTGTGCATGCAGGCCACCA